>JABHYI010000103.1 GCA_018656255.1 Bacteroidota bacterium | reverse complement strand
TTTACAACAATCAAAAAAAGTAAAATCCAGCAAGCCAAGCCCATGCAAAAGCATATCTTTGCGGCTTGAAAAAACAACAAGGTATGCTACTACAAAAAACCATTAAAAATTTCACACAAAATCCTAAAAATGATATCCTTTCTGGATTAACCGTTGCACTAGCCCTGGTTCCAGAAGCTGTTGCATTTGCATTTGTTGCAGGTATAGACCCACTTGTAGGTTTATATGGTGCTTTTATGATGGGTATTGTTACTGCACTTTTTGGTGGTAGACCGGGTATGATTAGTGGAGCAACAGGCGCAATGGCAGTTGTAATGGTTTTTCTTATTCAAAAAGGAAATCAGGTTGGTGATGCACTATCTGTTCCGATTGAAAACCTTGGCCTACAATGGTTGTTTATTACCTTATTAATTGTTGGAGCAATTCAAATTTCAGCGGGTGTCTTTAAATTAGGAAAATTTGTGCGCCTTATACCCCACCCTGTAATGATGGGCTTTGTAAATGGTTTGGCTATCGTAATTTTCTTGTCTCAACTTGGTCTTTTTAAAGAAAATATAAACGGAGAAATGCAATGGATGTCTGGGGATAACCTTTGGATGATGTTAGGGCTAGTGTGCCTTACGATGGCCATTATGTATGGACTTCCTAAACTTACTAAAAAAATTCCTGCCGCACTTATTGCCATTGTGGTAGTTGCCGCAATTGTCATCTTTGGAAACATAGAAGTATCTACCGTTGGCTCATTCATTAAAGACGGAGGTGGTGAAGGACTTCAAGGCGGCCTACCAAGTTTTCAAGATCAAATATTCACCTTATTTTACACCCTTAAAGGACATTGGGGACTCATTGGCTCAACGGCGCTTATTCTTGCAGCTGTTGGCCTTATAGAAAGCCTGATGACACTTAACCTTATTGATGACATGACAGAAACACGCGGTAGTGGTAATCGTGAATGTGTAGCACAAGGTGGAGCCAATATCTTAAATGGCCTCTTTGGAGGTATGGGTGGTTGTGCTATGATTGGACAGTCTATAATCAATATTAACTCTGGTGGTCGTGGCCGCTTATCTGGTGCTACTGCAGCCATAGCATTATTGTGTTTTGTGCTCTTTGGAGCGCCTCTAATAGAACAAATTCCTATTGCAGCTTTAGTAGGGGTTATGTTTATGGTTGTTATTGGCACCTTTGCTTGGAGTAGTTTTAGAATTTTACACAAAATTCCTCGTACAGATGCTGTTGTACTTATCGCTGTATCTGCCATCACAGTTTGGCAAGATTTAGCCATTGCGGTTATTGCCGGAGTTATTATGAGCGCATTGTCTTTTGCATGGAAAAGTGCAACAATGATTAGAGCAAGAAAACGCACAAAAGAAGATGGTACTAAGGTATACGAAATCTGGGGGCCATTATTCTTTGGTTCTACGACAGGATTTAATAGTAAATTTGAGGTATCCACAGACCCTACTCATGTTGAAATAGACTTTATAGAATCTAAAGTAGGAGATCATTCTGGAGTTGAGGCCTTGCATAACATTTCTAATAAATATCTCGAGGCTGGTAAAAAAGTCACCTTAACGCATTTGAGCCCAGACTGTAAAGCGATGTTACTGAAATGGAACCCTGAGTTTAAGACCATTATTAAAGATGCCATTGACGATCCGCGGTATCATGTAGTTACAGATATGATGGATGCAGAAATCTAACAATACTTCTTTTATCTAGATACCCTTAGCTGATTCGTAACCCGTTTTCAACCTTCATATCAGGATGCAGCAGCGTTACCTCTTTGCCAGAGACTGCTCCTAACACTAAACACTCGCTCATCATAGGGCCTATTTGTTTACTTGGGAAATTTACGACTCCTACAATTTGTCTTCCTAATAAAGCTTGTTTGGTGTACAAGGTAGTAATTTGAGCTGAAGTTTTTTTAACTCCAATAACAGCTCCAAAATCAATGTATAATTGATAGGAAGCGTTTCTAGCTTCTGGGAAATCTTTCACCTTTAAAATGGTGCCAATTCTCATTTCTATTTTTTCAAAATCATTCCAGGAAATTTCCATACGTTAAATTTGTATCTAATATAGTATTTAAAGACCTATCTTGTACCTTAGCGTCTCATAAAAAAACTAAAAATGTCTTTAACCCCTTCTACAATGTTGCCAATAGGCACAAAAGCTCCAAGTTTTAAATTGCTTGACACCATATCTAACACCTTGATTTCTTTAGAGGATGTGAGGGGCAAAAAAGGAACGGTTGTAATGTTTATATGCAACCATTGCCCTTTTGTAAAACATGTTAATGAGGAGCTGGTGCGCTTGTGTAATGATTACAGAGTAATGGGATTTGGCTTTGTAGCCATTAGCAGTAATGACGTAGAAAACTACCCACAAGATAGCCCAGAGCAAATGCGTAATACCGCCAGAGAACAAGGGTATCCTTTTTCTTATTTGTATGACCCTAGTCAAGAAGTTGCCAAGGCTTATGATGCAGCATGTACTCCAGATTTTTATTTATTTGATGAGAAAATGAAACTTGTATACCGTGGACAACTTGATAATTCTAGACCTGGTAACGGCATTCCTGTAAATGGAAGAGATTTACGTGAAGCCATGGATCATATTTTAAATAACAGACCACAGCATAAGGATCAAAAACCAAGTATTGGTTGTAATATTAAATGGAAGCAATAATCAAATAAGAGTAAGAAAACATAGCCGCTTTTTAAAAACAAAAAACCTAGAATTACAATGTGTTATTCTAGGTTTTTAATTGAAAACATGTCCTAATTACAGCGCGTTTTTTATATGCATAAAATGATGCATACTGTGCCAAGCGTAGGTTAATGCCATTTCTTTAATACTTACCTCAGCCTGAGTTTGTGGATGCACAAAACATCTATTCCACTGTTTCCCATTTATACGTTGCAGAATGTAAACGATCTTGTGGTGTAACATTTCTATATGGGTTAATGACCAGGCTATGGGTGCTGTTTTATAATCATCCATAGCGGCAAACAAATCTTGATCATAAGATTTTACAAGCGGAGCATCTTCTGTTAATGCCCAGCGCATTCTATTGTAGCAGTGGCTATGTGAATCTGAAATATGGTGAATTAATTGACGTAAAGACCATCCACCCTCTCTATAAGGGGTGTCTAGTTTAGTTTCGGTAACATCTAATAATGTCATCTTTAATTGTTGCGGAAATACACGCAATACCTAAATAGCCTCAGAAACCTGAGCAGGCGTTATGGTGGCAGGAATTGAAAGTTTACCTATTGGATATTGTATAGAAGTTTGAGTCATAATTTTAAATTTGAGCTAAAATAAAAAAACGCCTCAAGAACATTGAGGCGTTTTTTATATAGTTATAAAGAGGTTACTAACCTTTAATATCCATGAGTTCTACATCAAATATAAGTGTAGCGTTTGGAGGAATTACACCACCAGCGCCTTGTGCACCATATCCTAAATCACTTGGGATAACAAAACGAGCTTTATCACCTTTGTTTAGGAGCATAATACCTTCATCCCAACCAGCAATAACGTGGCCCATACCTACTGGAAAATCAATAGGGGTCCCTCTATCATAAGAAGAATCAAAGGTGGTACCTTCTGGCAACATCCCTTTGTAATGCACAGATACTGTTTGTCCAGAAGTTGGCTTAACACCGTCTCCTTTTTGGATTATTTTATAGTAAAGACCGCTTTCTGTTCTGTCAAAGCCAGCTACTAGATCCTTCATAGAATCTTCTTGTGCCTTTTTTGCTGCAGCTTCTCTTTCTGCCTTTGCTCCCGTAAAATTTCTAAAAACTTCAACAGCATTAAAAGCTTGAGCCTGTTCACCAACACGAATAATCTCCATGTTCATGGTATCTCCTTGTGCAACTGCGTCAACAATATCTTGCCCTTCTACAACATAACCAAAAACAGAATGTTTGTTGTCTAACCAATTTGTTGGAACATGTGTTATAAAAAACTGACTACCATTGCTTGATGGACCAGAATTTGCCATAGAAAAAACACCTGGCTTATCATGCTTTAATTCTGGATGAAACTCATCGTCAAAACTATAGCCTGGACCTCCAGAGCCTGTTCCTGCTGGATCTCCTCCTTGAACCATAAAATCTGGAATGACACGGTGAAACGTTAAGCCGTCATAATAAGGTGTTCCTTGAGGCTTTGCACTGTTTTCAAGATTTCCCTCTGCTAGCGCCACAAAGTTCGCTACTGTTCCAGGAGTTCTTTTGTAAGTTAATTGTCCAAGAATTGTCCCTTTTTCTGTTGTTATTTTAACGTAAATACCGTCTTGCATAATCGTTTTTTAAATGATTGTTCAAAGCATATGCTTTGGATTTTGAAAGCGCAAAGTTACTGTTTATCATTACATAAATCAATACTTATTTTTAAAATTTTGTAACTGTAAACTAGCTCAAAAAAAAAGACCCCACTGATAAAAACAGTAGGGCACTATTACTTTTATATGATATGCTACTAATTTGCTACCTCACTAATAAACTTGATTCTGTAGACACGTAGTTCTTCATCGTCATACTCTCCATCAAACTCTTGCATGGCATCATCAATTTTGTCTGTCTCAGATTCTAAAAAATATTCATGAATTTCTTCTTGTTGGTCTTCATCCAACATTTCATCCACCCAATAACTAATATCTAACTTTGTGCCGCTATACACAATAGCCTCCATTTGCTTGATGAGCTCCTCCATAGGAAGCCCTTTAGAATCTGCAATATCGGTAAGGGGTAATTTTCTGTCTACATTTTGGATTATGTATAATTTATTGGCACTGTTACTACCTGTAGATTTAACCACCAGATCATCTGGGCGCTCTATCTCATTTTCATCTACATATTTTTTGATAAGAGCAACAAAGTTCTTTCCATATTTGTTTGCCTTACCCTCTCCTACTCCATGAACATTTGATAGCTCCTCAATGGTTATAGGATATTTTAAAGCCATATCCTCTAAAGAAGGCTCTTGAAAAATAACATACGGTGGCAAACTTAACCTATCTGCTGTGGCCTTAAGTTCTGCCTTAAGCAATTTAAAAAGAGCTGTATCAGCAACTAAACCAACACCTTTATTGGCAACAACAATATCATCATTGGCCTGTTTGAAGGAATGGTCTTCAGTCATCATAAATGATGTTGGGGTTTCTATAAAATCAACACCTTTTTGGGTTAGCTTGATAACCCCGTAGGTTTCAATATCTTTTCTTATATATTTTGCAACAAGTAGCTGGCGCAATAGGGCCATCCAGTAATGATCCTCATAAGCAACCCCGATACCAAAAAAAGTTTGTTTATCTGTTCTGTGAGATTTTATAAGCGCATTGGCGTTTCCTATAATAACATTTACTACGTCCTTGCTTTTGTACTGCTCGTTGGTTTCACTTATGACACGCAATAGTTTTTGGGCTTGTTTTTGCGCTTCTTGTTTTGTTTTTGGATTGCGCATATTATCATCCATCTGCCCTCCTTCACCAGTATCGGTGTCAAACTCTTCTCCAAAATAGTGCAAAATAAACTTTCTTCTAGACATAGATGTTTCTGCAAAAGCAACAACTTCTTGCAGCAGTGCATGGCCTATCTCTTGTTCTGCGACAGGCTTACCACTCATGAATTTTTCAAGCTTCTCGATATCTTTATAACTGTAATAGGCTAAGCAGTGGCCCTCTCCTCCATCTCGGCCAGCACGCCCGGTTTCTTGATAATAACTCTCTATACTTTTAGGGATGTCGTTGTGTATTACAAAACGAACATCAGGCTTATCTATACCCATTCCAAATGCAATCGTTGCAACAACAACATCTGCATCCTCCATTAAAAACATGTCTTGATGCTTTACACGAGTTTTTGCATCCAAACCAGCATGGTATGGCACTGCCTTGACACCATTTACTTGTAATATTTGAGCCAACTCCTCAACACGCTTTCTAGAAAGGCAATAAACGATACCACTCTTTCCTTCATTTTGCTTTACAAAGCGAATGACATCTGCGTCTACATTTTTGGTTTTTGGGCGTATTTCATAATACAGATTAGGCCTGTTAAAAGAAGCCTTAAAAGTATTAGCATCACTCATTGCTAGATTTTTAAGAATGTCTTCCTGCACCTTGGGTGTAGCAGTAGCTGTAAGGCCAATAATTGGGATATTATCCCCAATTCTTTTTATGATTGTTCTTAGGTTTCTGTATTCTGGTCTAAAGTCATGACCCCACTCACTGATACAATGCGCCTCATCTATAGCAACAAATGAGACTTTTTCTTGTTGAAGAAAATCTACATACTCATCCTTGGTTAATGACTCTGGTGCAACATAAAGTAATTTTGTAATCCCATCGCTAATATCTTGTTTTACTTGTTTTACCTCTGTTTTGTTAAGCGAAGAGTTTAATACATGAGCAATACCTTCTTCTGAGGATAAAGCCCGTAGGGCATCTACTTGATTTTTCATAAGTGCAATCAATGGAGACACAACAATAGCTGTTCCCTCCTGCATCAAGGCAGGCAGTTGATAGCATAAAGATTTACCACCACCTGTGGGCATAATAACAAAGGTGTTGTTTTTATCTAAAATACTCTTAACTACAGGTTCCTGGAGGCCTTTGAACTTAGAAAATCCAAAAAAATGTTTTAGTGCAGCGTATAATTCAGTGTCACTCACGAGACTTAATTGTTTTTATTATTTGAGTCTTACTACAAAATAATTGTTTTTACTTAGGAACAATCGTAGTTTTGTAGGCTATAAATAGTATTTGTAGTATCAAAAATACATTTATTACCACGAGACTTACTATATTTAGTTTGTTATATTAAATATAGTGATTTCTTACACAGTGACAAACTTTAAAAAGCGTAAAATTGTGAACAACGACAAAATTATTTCAGTAGCAAAACAAACCATTGAAACAGAAAGCAAGGCAATCTTAAATTTAGTTTCACTGGTAAATCATGAATTTGCAGAAGCAGTTCGTTATATATACCAAAGCAATGGTCGTGTGATTATTACTGGTATAGGAAAAAGCGCAAATATTGCAACTAAAATTGTAGCAACGCTAAACTCTACAGGTACCCCTTCTATATTTATGCATGCTGCAGATGCCATACATGGAGATCTTGGAACCATACAAGAAAATGACAGTGTGATTTGTATTTCAAAAAGTGGAAATACCCCAGAAATAAAAGTGTTAGTGCCCCTAATAAAGGCCATAGGAAATAAACTAATTGCCATCACGTCAAACAAAGACAGTTTTCTTGGTCAAGAGGCAGACTACGTTTTAAATGCCTATGTAGAAAAAGAAGCCTGCCCTAACAATCTGGCACCTACCTCAAGTACAACAGCTCAACTTGTTATGGGGGATGCCTTAGCAATGTCCCTTTTAGACCTTAGGGGTTTTTCAAGTAGTGATTTTGCTAAATTTCATCCTGGAGGATCTCTTGGAAAACAACTTTACCTGCGCGTTAGCAACCTTACACAACAAAATAAAAAACCTCAAGTAACTCCAGATACAAACATTAAAGATGTTATCATGGAAATATCAAAAAATATGCTGGGTGTAACTGCCGTTATAGATGGTAGTGCTATTGTGGGTATTATTACAGATGGTGATTTGCGTAGAATGATGAGCACTAATGACAGCTTCAAGGGTCTTACAGCAAAAGACATTATGAGTAAAAACCCTAAAACTATAGACAACAACGCAATGGCTGTAGCCGCAATGGAAGTAATGGAAACAAATGGTATTACACAAATTCTTGCCCAAGAAAATGGGATATATAGTGGTGTTGTTCATATCCATGACTTAACAAAAGAAGGAATTATTTAATACCAAGTATTGAAAACATACACCTAATGACAAAACAAATAGGCACACCTACCCAAGGAAAAGAAATGTCTTTTATAAGCCATCTGGAAGAATTAAGATGGCATTTAATTCGTATAAGCATTGCTGTATTAGGGCTTGCCTTGGCAGCATTTTTGGCAAAACATTTCGTGTTTGATGTATTACTTCTAGGTCCAAAAAGTCAAGAATTTCCTACTTACAAATTACTTTGTAAACTCTCAAATATGATTGGCATACAGGATAGCTTCTGTTTTAAAGAAGAATCTTTTAGGATACAGTCTAGAACAGTTGCAGGGCAATTTTCTGCACATATTTGGACGTCTATCACACTTGGTTTTGTAGTAGCTTTTCCATATATTTTATATGAGTTTTGGCGCTTTATAAGCCCTGGTTTGCATATAAACGAACGCAGAAACTCCCGCGGGTTTATTATTATAGCCTCATTACTATTTTTCACTGGAGTACTTTTTGGATACTATGTGGTAACACCACTGTCTATAAATTTTCTGGGAAGCTATCAAGTAAGCGAACAGGTTTTTAATGATTTTGATCTTAGCAGTTATACAAGCCTGGTTCGTACCTCTGTGCTGGCTAGTGGCCTTATTTTCGAGTTGCCAATTTTAATATTTTTCTTGACTAAAATAGGAATCGTTACCCCAGAATATTTAAGAAAATACAGAAAATTTGCACTGGTTATTGTACTGGTTTTATCTGCGGTAATTACACCTCCAGACATAGCTAGCCAAGTAATTGTGGCCTTCCCTATCATTATATTGTATGAACTGAGTATTATCATATCAAAAAAAGTATTAGCTAGGCAGGCTAAAAGAAGAAAAAAAGCCAAAATCTAAGGCAGTGTTAAACACCCTAGACTATCATTAAAAAAACAAATACATTTGTAATTCATAAAATTTCTTATTTAATAAACACCGTATGAAGTTAAAAGCTGAAAATTTAATGAAGCAGTACAAAGGCCGAAAGGTTGTAAAAGGTATTACTGTAGAAGTAAATCAAGGCGAAATTGTTGGTTTATTAGGCCCTAATGGCGCCGGGAAAACAACTTCATTTTATATGATTGTGGGCCTTATTAAGCCCAATGGAGGGAACATCTACCTGGATGGAACAGAAATTACCAAATACCCAATGTATAAACGTGCTCAAAACGGTATTGGCTATTTAGCTCAGGAAGCATCTGTTTTCAGAAAACTAAGCATTGAAGACAATATATTGAGTGTTTTACAACTCACTAAACTCTCTAAAAAAGAGCAGCTCATGAAAATGGAATCTCTCATTGAAGAGTTTAGCCTAGGACACATTCGTAAAAGTCGTGGAGATTTACTCAGTGGTGGAGAACGCAGGCGTACAGAAATTGCTAGAGCATTAGCTACAGACCCAAATTTTATTTTACTTGATGAACCTTTTGCAGGAGTTGACCCAGTTGCCGTTGAAGACATACAACGTATTATAGCGCAACTTAAAGATAAAAATATAGGTATTTTAATTACAGATCATAACGTTCAAGAAACACTTGCCATTACAGATCGCACCTATTTAATGTTTGAAGGAAGTATTTTAAAGCATGGCGTTCCCCAGGAACTTGCTGCAGATGAAATGGTACGTAAAGTATACCTAGGTCAAAACTTTGAGCTACGTAAAAAGAAATTAAATTTTCAATAGGAATTCTAGACTACCAACTTCAAAAGCCTAGTCTAAGGGCTTCCAAAAAAGAGAAACCAAAACATATAAAAAGATAATTATTGGTATTGCTATAAATTTAAGCACTACCAAAAGCAAGATACTAGCTATCAAAAACAGATAGCGTACTGCATTGTCTTTAAAATTCCAGGTTTTAAACTTTAGCCCAAAAAGAGGTATCTCAGCATTTAAAAGCACACAACTCACAAGAGTTATTATAATCAAGAACCAGGGTGTTAGTATAACCTCAGTAATTTGTTGACCTGCTTGAAAACTTATAATTAAAGGTAAACTTAAAATTAAAAGCGTATTTGCTGGAACTGGCAAACCAATAAAGCTTGTTGTTTGCCTTATATCTACATTAAATTTTGCCAACCTATACCCAGAAGCCACCGCAATAAGAAGGCCTATAAATGGCAAGTAGCTTTCTATAGAGGTACTGTTTGCCGTATCACTAAATATGGTGCCAATATCTAAACTAGTTCCTGTGAGAGCCTCACTAAGTAATTGCACCATAACAATACCAGGAAGCACGCCACTAGTTACAACATCTGCTAGGCTATCAAGCTGCAGGCCCACTTGGCTTTGTGCATTGAGTACTCTTGCTGCAAGACCATCAAAAAAATCTAAAAAGATGCCAGCAAAAGCAAAAAAGGATGCCGAAACTAAATCTCCTGAGACGGCAAACATTATCGCTACACAGCCACAAAGTAGATTTAAAGAGGTGATGATGTTTGGTATTTGTTTAATCATTTATAAAAGGTATTAAAGTACTTTTAGTCTACAAAACAAAACACTTCTTGTCTTGTTATACTATAATTTTTTTATGATCTATTGGCAGCTTTCTAACAAAGACACCTAAAGAAAAATTCAATACTACTAAAATAGTTTCTTGAATGTAAATTTACATGGTACTTTTGTAAAAATAGTAAACTATTTTGCTCTAGCTCCCTATAGGTACAATATGTTACTAAAATACGAGTTTATTAGGGTAAAGAAAAAATCATTGTTGCATAAAAAAAATACATTGAAAAAAACATTGTTTTTTGGGATACTACTGGTATCTACTTTACTTTCTGCACAAACAGTTGTTAAATACTCTAATGAGTTTTTAAACATTGGTGTAGATGCTGGTTCCTTTGGGATGGCCAATGCGGTTGTTGCCTCTACAAATGATGTAAATGC
This sequence comes from Bacteroidota bacterium, assembly GCA_018656255.1. Classification (GTDB taxonomy): domain Bacteria; phylum Bacteroidota; class Bacteroidia; order Flavobacteriales; family Flavobacteriaceae; genus Patiriisocius. The sequence goes on along the minus strand of JABHYI010000103.1, from coordinate 2,805 downwards.
TAGCTACTGGAATCCAGCAGGTTTAGTAAACCTTGAAAGCAGTGAGCTATCTCTCATGCATGCTTCTTATTTTGCCAATATTGCTAATTATGATTACGCTGGTTTTGCAATGCCGCTTGACAATCAAAGCGCTGTGGCAGTATCGATGATACGCTTTGGTGTAGATGATATTCTAAACACCACACAACTTATTGATAGCCAAGGACAAATCAACTATGACCGTATCAGTCTGTTCTCGACTGCAGATTATGCCTTTACAGTAAGTTATGCAAAAAGACTACCTCTAGACGGTCTCAATATAGGGATAAACGCCAAGGTGATACGCCGTATTATTGGAGATTTTGCCTCCTCTTGGGGGTTTGGCCTAGATGCCGGAATACAATTTAATAGAAAAAAATGGCAGTTTGGAGTGATGGCTAGAGACATCACTACTAGTTTTAATACCTGGTCTATCAATCAGGAAAAGTTTTCTGAAATTCAAGGAGCCGTAGCTGGACAAAATCAAGAATTACCAGAAACTACTGAAATTACCCTCCCAAAATTACAGATTGGCGCTGCACGCAAATTTGTATACCGTCATGATTTTACATTGGTAACAGAGATGGATCTTAACATGCGTTTTGCCCAAACAAATGATCTTATTTCATCAGCTTCACTGAGTATTACTCCCTCCTTTGGTTTTGAATTTGGATATATAGACATGATTTATTTACGTGGTGGTGTAGGTAATTTCCAAACCATACAACAGCTAGATGGTGCTCAAGGCATGGGGTTTCAGCCAAACATTGGAGTTGGGTTTGCATATCAAGGGATACAAATTGATTATGCTTTAACAGATATTGGAGACCAAAGTGCAGCTTTGTACAGTAATGTATTTTCAATAAAATTAGATTTAAGTATCTTTAAGGATTAATTTTTTGAAATACAACCCTCGCGTGCACAAACCCTTCCTTACTTTGATTTTCTTACTGAGTTACTTTGTAGCTCTTACTCAAATAAACACGCTTGCAAAAGATGCAGAAATAAGCATCATCACCATTGGTCCGGGAAAACAGTTATATGATTCATTTGGACACAATGCCATTAGAGTTTCTGACCCCAGTGGCGGCAAAGATTTAGCATTTAATTATGGAACCTTTGATTTCAATACACCAAATTTTTATATCAAGTTTGGTCAAGGAAAGCTTCCTTACGCATTATCTGTAAGTACTTATGATGATTTTCTGAGAAATTATATCGCTGAGAAACGATCGATAAAGCAGCAAAAGCTTGATATTACCTATGGAGAAAAAATAGCGATTTTTGAGTACTTATTAGACAATGCTCAACCCAGTAACAGAGAATACCAGTACGATTTTTTCTTTGATAACTGCGCTACAAGAATACGCGATGTAATTGCATTAAATTTAGGCAGCAAACTCTCCTACCAAGAAAAACAGTACGCTCCTTCTTTGTATAGTTTTAGAGAGCTTATACAACAAAGACTGTATTGGAACTCTTGGGGTAGTCTAGGTATTGATATTGCCCTAGGCGCTGTTATAGATAGAACTGCAAGCCCTTGGGAGCATCAATTTTTGCCAGATTATGTGTTTGAGAGTTTAAAGTCAGCAACCATTACCAGAAACAACAAGACAACAGCTTTAATAGATGAGCAGATCACTGTTAATGATCCAAAATATATTGCTAAATCTGATGGACTCGCTTCTTTTTTACTAAGTCCATTTTTTGTTTTTTTAATACTAGCCATAGGTATTGTATATAAAACCCTTAAGGATAGTAAACAACAAAAACGCAGCAGATGGTTAGATGGTATTCTATTTTTGATAACCGGTATTATAGGAGTATTACTTCTTGTATTGTGGACAGCAACAGATCATACTGCAACGGTTACTAATTATAATATACTTTGGGCATTTCCTTTAAATCTTATTTTTTGTACCCTAGTGAGTAAAAAAGTTCCAAAAAAATGGATAAAAAGTTATGTGTCTTTTTTAATTATTCTTTTAACACTACTAGTAGTGCATTGGCTTACTGGTGTTCAAGTTTTTGCTCCTGCGCTACTACCCCTTGTAATAGCACTTTTTATAAGGTATGTGTATTTAGTTAGGTATTTAAAAAGATAGCTAAAACACGCCTTATACTGCCTTTGAATAGACGTATCTATAATTGTAGAATTTGCTGATAATTATAAAGTATATTACAATTTAAGTAAGCAAAAACACCTTAATTTGCATAAAAATCAAACTGTGAATTACCTCTCTGTTGAACATGTTGCAAAATCTTATGGTGAACGTATCTTATTTGAAGATATCTCCTTTGGTATCAATCAAGGACAAAAAATTGGGTTTGTCGCCAAAAACGGAACCGGTAAAACGTCTCTTTTAAATATCCTTTCTGGGATAGACACTCCAGATAAGGGCGCTGTGGTGTATAGAAAAAATCTAACCGTTGCTTTTCTATCTCAAGAACCAAACCTAAACAAAAGCCTTACCATTGAGCAGACTATTTTAGCTAGCGATAACCCAGTATTGGAGGTTATTAAATCCTACGAAAAAGCAATTCTACATCCAGAGCAAACAGAAAATTACCAAGCCGCTTTTGATGCTATGGATGCTCATGATGCCTGGGATTTTGAAACAAGATACAAGCAAATACTATTTAAATTAAAATTAGAAAATCTTAACAAAAAGGTGGGTGATTTAAGTGGAGGGCAAAAAAAGAGACTTGCTCTTGCCAATGCTCTTCTTACAAAACCAGATTTACTAGTAATGGATGAGCCCACAAACCACCTTGATCTGGAAATGA
>JABHYI010000186.1 GCA_018656255.1 Bacteroidota bacterium | reverse complement strand
TGAGTCTTTTTGGAGAGGCCAGTGAAGTACAGATTCCGGAGCCACAAGTGCCACCGTGGGAGGATTGGGGTACCATGAAAAAATTAAATTTTGAGAAAGAAGTGGTTGGGGTTTATATTAGTGGGCATCCACTTGATGATTTTCAAGTAGAGATGGATACCTTCACAAACTGCCGTGTGGCTGATTTTTATTCTTTAGAAAAACATATTGGAAAAGAACTCACCTTTGGAGGCGTTGTTACAGATGTGCAGCACCGGGAAACAAAAGCAGGAAAAGGTTGGGCTATATTTACAGTTGCAGATTTTGGCGAAAGTTATGATTTTAAAATATTCAATGAAGATTATTTAAAACTCAGACACTTTTTGGTGCCAAATACCATAATACATGGTAAAATTTATATCAAGGAAGGTTGGATAAATAAAGACACTGGCAAACGCAGTGATCCAAGAATGCAATACAATGGCATGCAACTATTACATAATGTGATGGATAGCCAGGCTAAGAAAATAACCATACAATTACCCATTGAAGCCTTGCAGGATGACACCCTCTTGTTTTTAAAAGAAATGGTAGCTACCCATAAAGGAGACAAGCAACTATTTTTTACCGTATATGAAGTAGAAAACAAAATAAAGCTCAACATGCCAAGTAGAACCTATAAAGTAGACATATGTAATGCGTTTTTAAAGGGGCTGCAAGACCGGCAATTAAAATATCGATTAAACTAAGCAAAAGTGTTTGTGGGCTCTATAAGTAAAACCAATTAAACCATTGCTGAAACTGATACTTTGACCCCGGGTTTTACTGCAAAATTTAACTACTTTTGTAATCAGATTATTAACGATATTTTCTCTGAAGAGAAATGTAAAAAGAATATAGCTATGGCATTAGAAATAACAGACGCAACATTTGAAGAAATAGTATTAAAAAGTGATAAGCCAGTATTGGTAGACTTTTGGGCTGCATGGTGTGGACCTTGCCGCATGGTAGGACCTATCATTGACGAAGTGAGCAATGATTATGAAGGTAAAGCTGTAGTAGGTAAGATGGATGTAGACGCTAACCAAGAATTTGCTGCAAAATATGGGGTTCGTAATATCCCTACCGTACTAGTGTTTAACAACGGTGAACTTGTTGGACGTCAAGTAGGTGTTGCACAAAAAAGTGTATATGCAGAGGCAATTGACAGCCTTTTGTAATAAATAAAATAAAATCAGTTAAAAGGCTTGGCTTTATGTCAAGCCTTTTCTATTTTTAGACAAATGCTGCGTCTGTTGATTCTCATGAAATTTTATAGCCGTGTATTGTTGTATAAAGAGAAAATGAAGTGTTCAAATGCAGTTGTGCACGCCCATAGATTATTAAATAACCGCCACCCTGCAAACATGGCACTAGTATAAAAACACAATATGAGTACTCAAAAGAAATCAAAAGTACAGGACACCATAGAAAGCCAACAACTAAATGATCGTACTATATTTTTATGGGGCGGTGTGGATGATAAAACAGCACGTCATGTAGTTGACCGTTTACTATATCTAGACTCTTTAAATCATGATGAGATTAAATTCTACATCAATAGCCCAGGAGGGTATGTAACAAGTGGGTTTTCTATTTATGACACCATCAAGCAAATTAAATCTCCAGTGTCTACCATTTGTTCGGGATTGGCGGCAAGTATGGGGAGTTTACTGTTAAGCGTTGGAGAAAAAGGGAGAAGATTCATACAGCCACACGCGCGTGTTATGATACACCAGCCAAGTGGCGGCGCAAGAGGGCAAGCAAGTGATATTGAAATAACAGCACAAGAAATTTTAAAAACAAAAGAGATTAGCGCTAAAATTTTAGCTGATAACTGCGGGCAGACCTATGATAAAATCATGAAAGATTTTCAGCGAGACCACTGGATGGATGCCGCAGAGAGTATGAGCTATGGTATTGTAGATGGAATTTTAGAGTAATAGCTATTTATTATAAATTAACACGTGAATTTAGAAAAGGAAATAAATGAAATTGTAGGGTTTAAAAACCTAGAATTGCTAGCTACCCAGGTGGTAGAGGGGTTTATTTCTGGCTTGCATAAATCTCCATTTCATGGATTTTCCGCAGAATTTGCAGAGCACAAAATTTATAACAATGGTGAAAGCACCAAACATATAGATTGGAAGCTTTTTGCTAAAACAGATAAGCTTTACACAAAGCGCTACGAAGAAGAAACTAACTTGCGCTGCCACCTTATACTAGATAATAGTAGCTCGATGCATTACCCGGCGCTTCAGGACATGCACATTGACAATCTCA
>JABHYI010000099.1 GCA_018656255.1 Bacteroidota bacterium | reverse complement strand
TTGAAGAACTTAATGTACAACAAAAAGCAGTAGTGGTAAGAACTAGTGCTTCTGTTGTGTCTAGCCAGGAGGCCTCTGTAGTTATTGCGCCATTAGAGTCTAAAAGTAATAGAGGGCCAGTAAATAAGTTTAACGCTTACACCTATAATGCAAAGTCATACCTTTTAAAGAGGGTTGAGGGCGGCTACAATGTGTATGATGCCTCTGGGGCAGAATTAATTTTAAAGGGAACTATTGAGGATTCTGAAAATGGATACAGGGCTATGGTCTTTGACGCTAATTACCAGGGGTATTTCCTTGAAAATAATGATTTGAAGCTAGTTGATGAAGACGAGAGATCCATTACATTAATTTTTCAGAATTAAAAATCATATTTATCTTTCCATAGACTTTTTAAATAGGTCTTTAATTGATTTTCTTTTGCATTATTACCGGGTTGGTACAATGTTGTTCCACTAATTTCTTTAGGTAAAAACTCATGTGCCACAAAAGCATTCTCATAATCGTGAGCATATGCATAGTTGTCTCCATACCCTAATTCTTTCATGAGTTTTGTGGGCGCATTTCTAATTGAAAAAGGCACAGATAGATCACCAGATTGCTTAACGAGTTGTTGTGCTTTTTTAATAGCAAGATAACTAGCATTACTCTTTGCAGAACTTGCAAGGTATATGGCGCATTGGCTTAAAATAATACTAGATTCTGGAAAACCAATTGAGGTTACAGATTGAAATGTTGCGTTAGCAAGTAAAAGTGCATTTGGGTTTGCATTTCCAATATCTTCACTGGCAAGAATGACTAATCTTCTTGCAATAAATTTTATATCCTCGCCTCCTTCTATCATTCTAGAGAGCCAGTAGACAGCTGCATTTGGATCACTCCCGCGTATTGATTTAATAAATGCAGAAACAATATCATAGTGCTGGTCACCAGTTTTATCATACAACACCGTGTTTTTTTGCACCTTATGCTGCACCATTTGGTTGGTGATAACCACTTTTTGTTTTTCATCACTTTGCACCTCAGATATTTCAGAAATGACCACCAATTCTAAAATATTGAGTAGTTTTCTTGCATCACCTCCAGATAATTTTAAAAGGGCCTGTGTTTCTTGTAATTCAATATCATATTTTGATAATACGGTATCTATTTCTATAGCACGTTTTAAAAGCGCTTCAAGATCTTTTTTAGAAAATGAGTTTAACACATATACTTGACACCTTGAAAGAAGGGCAGGTATAACCTCAAAACTTGGGTTTTCTGTGGTGGCGCCAATAAGGGTAATCAATCCTTTTTCTACAGCACTAAGCAGAGAGTCTTGTTGAGATTTACTAAAGCGATGAATTTCATCTATAAAAAGTATGGGGTTTTTTGTGGTAAACAACCCGTCTGCTTTTTTTGCTTTTTCAATAATTTCTCTCACGGCAGCAACGCCACTATCAATGGCGCTTAATTGGTAGAAAGGCCTTTCTGACTCAGATGCTATAATAGTCGCTAAAGTTGTTTTGCCAATCCCAGGAGGTCCCCAAAATAACATAGAGGGTATCATACCGCTTTGTAGTTGTTTTGTGAGCGCTCCAGTCTCACCAACTAGATGTTGCTGGCTTAGATAACCTTGGAGTGTCTTTGGCCGTATTCTTTCTGCAAGTGGAATATTCATTTTATAAAGGTATGTTTTTAATTTAGCTAATAAACTGACAATTTATCATATTGCAGGATTTGGATTTGTTTTTGCTATCTTGAAGTATGACCAAATCACAAAAATTATATTTTTCTCTTGATGTAATCCTTTATCCCCTGCTATTTGTGATACTCATGTGGCTGGTGTTTTGGTTTGAAATTAGATTTGGTGAAGATTTCACTCCCTATGGAATACATCCAGGTAGAGTGGAGGGTATAAGAGGTGTTTTGTTTGGGCCTTTTATACACGGTAATTTAAAGCATCTATTTAACAATAGTATTCCAATGCTGGTATTAGGGACTGCACTTTTTTATTTTTATCGCCCTTTGCGTTGGCAAGTGTTTATTTTGGGTTTTGTTATTACGGGCCTTGTAACTTGGGGTATTGGCCGTCCTGCAAACCATATTGGCGCTAGTGGGATTGTTTATTTATTGGCTTCTTTTTTATTTTTTAAAGGAATTATCTCAAAGCAATACCAACTTACGGCACTTTCTTTTGCGGTTGTATTTGTGTATGGTAGTCTACTTTGGTATGTATTCCCTTTAGATACTCATATATCTTGGGAAGGACATTTATCTGGTTTTGGAGTTGGTTTGTTATTGGCTTTCTTATATAAAGGCACTGTCACAGTCACCAATAAAAAATTTGATTGGGAAGCTGAAGATTACCTGCCCGAGAATGACCCTTTTATGCAGCAATTTGATGCAGATGGAAATTTTATTGAAATCAAACAAACCCCAGATGACCAGCAACTAAGTACTACATCAAAAAATGATGTAGGTGTTGTTTACACAATTGTGAAACAGAAAAAAGAGTAGGTTTTTTACTTTGATCGTTGACGCACTACCTCATATAATAAAGCACCACAAGCAACAGATACATTTAATGAGTTAATAACACCTAGTAGGGGTAGTGACGCTTTTTTATCTACAATAGAAAGCACAGATTTTGAAACTCCAAGACCTTCAGATCCCATAACAATAGCCATAGGTTCATTTAATTCTAGATTGTATATAGTGTCTTGTGTTTTTTCTGTGGCAGCAATGGTTGTGACACCACTTCCTTGAAGGTAATAAATGGCATCTTTAATATGATCTACCTTACAGATTGGGATATTAAATATAGCTCCTGCAGAAGTTTTAACAGTATCTCCACTTACAGGTGCTCCTCCCTTTTTTTGTATAATAACGCCATCAACTCCTGTACATTCTGCTGTTCTTAGAATGGCACCAAAATTTCTAACATCACTAATCTGGTCTAGAATTAAAAACAAAGGTGTTTTTTTGCTCTCTAGTACCGCCTCTACCATGGTTTCTAGGGCAACAAATTCTATGGGAGAACTTATTAAAATAATTCCTTGGTGGTTGCTACGGCATAGTTTCTCCATCTTTTCAAGAGGGACATAGGAGATTGTAGTATTTAATGCCTCAAGATCTGCTACAATAGCATCAATCTTAGGGCTTTGAAGTCCTTTTTGGACATATGCCTTGTCTATGGTTTGTTTAGCCTTTAAAGCTTCTATAACAGGGTAAATTCCAAATAATAATGTCTCTTTCTTCATTGTGCAAAAATAAAAAACCATCCTTAGAAAAGGATGGTTTTTAAAATATATTAACTAATTATTTATTAGTTAGCGTCTTCGAAGCTTACTTCCCAGTTAAATGCGGCTAGTAATCCTGCTGCGCTTGTTAGCACACCATTTGTTTGCCCACCGTTCCAAGAACCTGCATTTTCAGGATCATCTCCATCAGGGTATGAACCACTTGGAGCAGTACCGTCATAAACAGTACCGTCT
>JABHYI010000083.1 GCA_018656255.1 Bacteroidota bacterium | reverse complement strand
GATGTAAAAAGAGTGTACAACAGTGTTGCTATAGTTGTTTTACCATTGGTGCCCGTTACACCTACAAGTTGCAACTCCCTGGAAGGGTTTCCATAAAAGTGAGATGCCATTATAGCCAATGCCTGTTGGCTATCTTGTACCTGCAAGTAGGTAATGCCATTTATAATCTCTTTTGGCATTTGCTGGCAAACCACAGCCAAAGCGCCTTGATTAATAGCTTTTTTAATGAATTGATGACCATCGCTTTGAGTACCCTTTATGGCAATAAAAACATCGTCTAAACCAACTTTACGGCTATCAAACTGCAACTCACGAAAAGCCACGGCTGTATTTCCCACTACTTTTTCAAGGGAAACTTTATACAATATGTCTTTTAATGTTATCACGATAAATTGAGTATAATTTCTTGACCTTGTTTAATTTTTGTTCCCATTGTTAGGGACTGGCGTTGCACCCTTCCACTACCTCTTAATTGTACCACAAGTCCTAAATTTTCTAGTAGCGAGATAGCATCCATTGCCGGCATTCCTTTTACATTTGGCATAGTAGCTGTGTCTTGTTGGGTGTATTGATAGTAGCCATCAAAATCTCTTTGAGTAGCCACATCTAGTAAGTCTTTGGCAGCAATCTCTGCCTTTAAAGGGCTATCTGTATATATTTTTTGGGCGATACGCTTAAAAACTGGCCCCGTAACATCTGCTCCATAGTAGCCCTTATCTGCAGATGGTTTATGTATCACCACTATGCAAGAATATTTAGGTTGATCTGCTGGAAAGTAGCCAGCAAACGAGGACACATATTTTTTATCTTTTAACCAAGAGTCAAGGTCTGCGTAGTCTATTCTTGCAGTACCTGTTTTTCCTGCCATCGAAAAGTTTTTAGAGTACAGGCTTTTACCGGTACCTCGTACTACAATGTTTTTTAACATCTCTTGCATCATACCAATGGTAGCCTGGGAGGCAATTTTATTTATAATAACCTGGGTGCCAAAGACTTCTATTTGCTTGTTCCAGGAACGAATTTCTTTTACAAAACGGGGCTTAACCATAGTGCCGTTATTTGCAATGGCATTGTAAAAAGTTAAAATTTGCAGTGGTGTCATCTTTAAATTATACCCATAAGAGATAGATGGCAAGGCATTTTTACTCCAAAGGGCATCTCCCACCTGAGGAATTACTGGTGCACCCTCTCCTAGAATTGGAATTCCTATTTTTTGATCTAGCTTCCATTTTTTTAATTGGTCTGTGAATTTTATTGGATCGTCTTTGTAGGCGCCATCAATCATTCTTGCAAAACCAATATTTGAAGAAACCTCTAGGGCAGTAGCCGCAGATATCTCACCATAGCCTCCTGTTTTGGAGTCTGAAATGGTACGACCATACATACGCACCTTACCCCTTTGTGTATCAACAAGGGTTGCAGTGTCCAACACCTTATGCTCCAAGGCAACAGTCATTGCTATTGTTTTAAAGGTGGACCCTGGCTCACTAGACTCTCCTACTGCATAATTAAGACGCTCGTAATAACCTCCACTTCTACTCTTTCCTAAATTTGCAACTGCCTTAATTTCGCCTGTTGCTACCTCCATAACAATAACACTTCCATGATCTGCCTGATATTCTTCAAGTTGTTTCAACAAGGCATGATGGGCAATATCTTGCATGTTTATGTTAATGGTTGATATGACATCATACCCATCTTGTGGCTCTATTTCATTTTCATCATAAACAGGTTTCCATCTTCCTTTTGAAATCTTTTGCTTTAAACGCCTACCTTCTTTTCCGCTAAGTTGTGTGTGATAAGCACCCTCTAGGCCAACAGCATACAAACCAGGGGTGTTTCTATCTTGATTACCCACCAGGCGTTCGGCAATTTTACCCATCGGGTGTTCTCGAACAGTTGTGGGTATTACAATAAGACCACCTCTATTAGAGCCCTTTTTAAACAAAGGCATGTTTTTAACTTTTATATAATCTGAGTACCCTAGTTTTTTCGCAATCAACAAGTATCTATTTTTATTTGATCTTGCCGTGCGCATTAGGTTTTGGTAATAAGAAGAAGGCTTACCAAACAAAGTACTTAACCCCTTGGAGAGCGGCACTAAATTTTCATCAAAATCTTTTTTAGTAACTGTTTGGGTATCAAACCTAATATCATACTTTGTCACAGAGCTTGCCAAAAGGCTACCGTCGTCTGCATATAGATTCCCTCTGTTTGCTGGTATTACAACATTTTTGGTGGCATCTTGGGCAGCCAAATCACGATATACATCTCCCTCTACAAACTGAATATTAATTAATTTAAAAGCAATAAGAAGCGCAAAGAGAAACATACCTCCAGCGACAAAATATAAGCGGTTTAATATGTTCTTCTGGTTATTGGACACCGCGCTACTGTTTTTTAGTGATGATTATTTTTTGGGGTGGTATCGTACTGGTTTGTAAACCAGTTTTTGACATTACCGCCGTTAACTTACTTTCCATTTTAGCTTGAGTGAGTTGTTTTCTAACATCTAGATACTCACTCTTTAATTCTTTAGCCTCATTGCTTAGCCTTGCAATACGGTGTACTTTTTTATCTGCGGTATGACTACTACCTATCATTACTAGAGCAAGAATGCTTAAAAAAACAACAAACCTCCAGTTCTTGAATGTATCATCACTCACTAGAAACCTACCTTTTACAATGTTGTAGAAACTTTTCTTCATGCACCGAACATTTGCTATACCAATGGGGCAGCTTACTGTTAATTATTATAGTTTTTGAGCAACTCTAAGTTTTGCACTTCTGGCTCTATTATTTGTTTTTATCTCTACATCTGTAGGTATTATAAATTTTCCGATAGGCTTTAAAGGAACTTCAACCCTTCCAAAAACATCTTTTTCTGGCTCCCCTTCAAACATACCGTTACGCATAAAGCGCTTCACTAGTCTATCCTCCAAACTATGATAACTTATCAAACTAAGCCTTCCACCAGGTTTTAAAACATCTATGGTTTGTTGCAAAAACTCTTTTAAAACCTCCAACTCTTGATTTACCTCAATTCTGATGGCTTGATAAATCTGAGCAAGGATTTTATTTTCTCTATGCTTGGGCAAAAACCTCCCTAAGGCTGTTTTGAGCTGATCACTAGTCTTGATCTCTTTTTCTTTTCTTACCTCGCAAATTATCCTTGCCATTCCAGCTGCAGCTCTCAGCTCACCGTACT
>JABHYI010000170.1 GCA_018656255.1 Bacteroidota bacterium | reverse complement strand
TTAAATACTAGTTGGCACATTTCTCCATCTTTTTTGCTGGCTACCTTACGGTATTTTACAATTTGAATTTGAGTTTCTAAAGTGTCATAACCAACAAACTCTTCCTGGGTATCTTGGGTAAGTGTTTCCCAATCTCCAGTAGCTATTTTGGTTGCAGATCTAGATCTATCTTTTTGTTTTGCAAGAGCAGCCTCAAATCCCTTTTGGTCTAAATCATACCCGCGTTCTCTGAGTATAAGGGCTGTTAAATCTATAGGAAAACCAAAAGTATCATACAATTCAAAGGCTTTTACACCTGAGATTGTTTTACTCTCCGCTTTTTCAATAACACTATCAAGGAGCACCAATCCTTGATCTAACGTGCGCAGAAAAGAAGCTTCTTCTTCTTTGATGACGTTGGTTATTAAATTCTTTTCTTTCTTTAATTCTGGAAATGCGCCGCCCATTTGTTTTATTAGGGTGTCTACCAGCTTATAGATAAAAGGATCTTTGGTATTTAAAAAAGTAAAACCATAGCGTACCGCTCGGCGTAAAATTCTTCGAATTACATATCCGGCACCCGTATTACTTGGTAATTGCCCATCTGCGATAGAAAATGCAACCGCCCTAAGGTGGTCACTAATAACACGAACAGCAATATCTACCTTTTGATCTGTACCATAGGGTACACATCTGGTCACCGCTTCTATTTCTCTAATAATTGGTTTAAAAACATCGGTGTCATAGTTACTCTTTACTCCTTGCATCACCATGCACAGACGCTCAAAGCCCATTCCTGTATCTATGTGCTGGTTGGGTAAAATCTCTAGAGAGGTATCTGCCTTACGGTTGTATTGCATAAATACCAAGTTCCATATTTCAACCACTTGTGGGTGGTCCATATTAACAAGGGTTTTTCCGTCTACGGCAGCTTTTTCCTGGGGGGTTCTAATATCAACATGAATTTCACTACAAGGGCCACAAGGTCCTTGAGCGCCCATTTCCCAAAAATTATCGTCTTTATTACCCATCAGTATTCTATCCTCAGAGATAAACTCTTTCCAGATATCATAGGCCTGGGTATCCATCTCTAGGTTGTCTGCATCATCACTTCCTTGGAAAACCGTAACATATAAAATGTCTTTGTCTATCTTGTAAACCTGGGTTAAGAGTTCCCATGCCCAAGCAATGGCCTCTTTTTTAAAATAGTCTCCAAAACTCCAGTTACCTAGCATTTCAAATAAGGTATGGTGGTAGGTATCATACCCTACCTCTTCCAAATCATTGTGTTTTCCGCTAACACGTAAACATTTTTGGGAGTCTGTAAGGCGGTTATTTTTAGGTGTTGCATTTTCAAGGAAGAACTCCTTAAAAGGAGCCATACCACTGTTCACAAACATAAGCGTAGGGTCATTCTTTAACACCATTGGTGCAGAGGGAACAATACTGTGTTTTTTACTTTCAAAGAAGTTTAAAAAAGTAGCGCGAATTTCTTGAGATTTCATATGTGTTTTTTGTACTGAAATTTTAATTCAAAAGGCTATGCCGAAAACAATTTCTATATTTGTATAACGTTACCAATACCAAGGTCACCTATTTAACAACAAAAATAAGTTTTTTTAATTTATGAGTAAGGTAAAATATTACTATGATAGTGAAACATTATCATACCGGAAAATAGAGCATAAAAAAGGGCGCAAAACTGGGCTGTTTATTTTAAGTTTCATGGGCGTTTTACTCAGTGGGTTTTTATTGATGCTCCTGTTTCTAAACTTACCAAATTTCGAAACTCCAAAAGAAAAAGAACTCAACAGAGAGTTAACAAATTTAGAGTTTCAAGTAAAACTGCTGAACAAAAAAATGAACCAGGCAGAAACGGTATTAACAGAAATTGCTGAGCGAGACAACAATCTATACCGCATTTATTTTGAAGCCAACCCTATACCACAGGAGCAAAGAAAAGCTGGTTTTGGTGGTATAAATAGATATAAAGACTTAGAAGGTTTTGATAACTCCAAATTAATTATCTCTTCAAACAAGCGCATTGACATCCTAACCAAACAAATTGTAGTGCAGTCAAAATCTTTGGATGAAATTGCAGCTTTAGCCACAGAAAAAGAAGCACTTTTAAAAAGTATTCCAGCCATACAGCCAGTCAAAAATGAAGATTTGACACGAATGGCATCTGGATATGGGTATAGGACAGACCCCTTTACAAAGGCTAGAAAGTTTCATTTTGGTATGGACTTTACAGCCCCAAGAGGTACTCCAGTATACGCAAGTGGAGACGGAAGGGTCTCTAGGGCAGACAACAGAGCATCAGGCTATGGAAAACACATACGCATCACTCATGGTTTTGGGTATATGAGCCTGTATGCACACCTTTATAAATACAATGTAAGAAGAGGACAACGAGTAAAAAGAGGAGATTTAATTGGTTTTGTAGGGAGTACAGGACGCTCTGAGGCGCCACATTTGCACTATGAAGTTTTTAAAGACAAGAAACGCATCAACCCTATTAATTTTTACTACGGAAATCTAAGCCCTAAAGAATTTGCAGATATCCTTAAAAAGAGTACTCAAGAAAACCAGTCTCTGGATTAATCATTACAGGTTTATTAGCTAATAGAACTTAAAAAAAGACAAACCAAAAATGCACATAGAACTTCCAGAAAAATTATATTACAGCATAGGAGAAGTAGCAGAAGCCTTTAAGGTTAACACCTCTCTTATTAGGTTTTGGGAGAAAGAATTTGATGTATTGCAACCAAAAAAAAATGCTAAAGGGAATAGAAAGTTTACCCCTAAAGACATTAAAAATCTTGAGCTTATATACCACTTGGTAAAACAGCGAGGCTTCACCCTAGAAGGAGCTAAAACGCATCTCAAGGAAAACAAAGGCAAAACTTTAGAGAATTTTGATATTATTCGCAAATTAGAAAGCGTGAAATCTGAATTGCTTAAAATTAAAGAGCAATTATAAACAAGAACTTCTATAGCGATAGCAAACTTCTTTTTTTGCCTAGAATATCTTGTCGCTAAATTCATTAAAAAAAACCACCCAGTCTCAAAAAAAGACAAGGTGGTTTTTATGTATATTACCTTATGTTAATCCTACAATTGTGGTAACAATACTGTATCTATAGCATGTATTACGCCATTTGCAGCTTGTACATTTGTTACAATAACTTGGCTTGTTCTTCCATTTGGATCTGTAATTATTGCCGTTGTTGCGTCAATCTCTACTGCATCTCCAAGAGTAGCTACTGTTCCGGTTACTAAGTCTTCTGCACGAACATTTGCTCCTGCTACTACATGAGTATTAAGGGTTGCTGTTAAAATAGCTCCATCAACATCATCTATACCTGCAACACCTAGCTCTGCGTATAAATCAGCAAATGCTTGATTGGTTGGAACAAAAACAGTAAAAGGTGCTGGTGCAGTTCCGTTAGCAGTGGTTAAAACACTTACATAATCTGGTTGGTCTGCTCTTGTAAGAGCACCTACTAATTCAGAGAATGTTGCTGCGTCTGCTGCTGCAAATGTTACAACACTTGGTAGAGTGATTACAGCATCTACAATGTGTATCACACCGTTATCTGCAGAAACATCAGCAGTAGTTACACTAGAGATTCCGTTCAACATAACACCTTCTGTAGTATTAACGTACATACTTAGTGGCGCGTCAGCTTCACCGTTAAAAGTGGCAGAAGTATTGATATATCCTGTAGATAGGTCTGCTGCATTGACTGCACCTCCTACTACATGGTTTAATAACGTACTAGCTAGCGCTTCTACAGGTACATCTTCCAGAGTTGCAAAACCATTAGCAGTTAAAAAATCTGCAAATGCGTCATTGGTGGGAGCAAATACCGTGAAAGGTCCTTCAGAGGCTAACACTGATGTTAAATTTGTAATTTCAAGAGCACTCCCTAGGGTGCTAAAATCTGGATTTCCTGCTACGATATCAACAATAGTGTTTGTTTCTGCTGGGAGTGTTTGGTTGTCATCATCATCACTACAGGATGTAAAAACAATTGCTAATGCTAAAAGGCTAATTCTAAATAAATTTTTCATGTGTGTTTTTTATGATTGAGCTCGCAATATATAAACATGGCTCTATTGGATGTCATAATTAAATGTGATTTGGCACGAATTTAACGCATCTTGTTAAACTTTTACTAAGAAAACAATAAACAAAACATAGAGGACAATACACTCAAAATACAGCAAATCAACTACACATAAAATAAGATCTCACAAATTATAATAACCAGATTTTTAATATCATGAATACCAAATAACACTATCGTTAAGGCTCCAATAAATAGTATGTTAGCACTAAAAACACACCCAAATCTTATTGAATGCATCACAGATGAAGTAGGTGTGACTCTTACAAATCACCTCATAGATCTATGCTAGAGTTTATAGATCCTAGTTTGGCACTTATCCATTAAAAAATAAAACCACCCAATCTCATAGCAAGAGAAAGGGTGGCTTTAAGGCTCAACAAATAAAATTACTTACTGTATAAACAATACCTTATTTATTTTATGTACAACCCCGTTTGCAGCTTGTAAATTAGTTTGTGTTATTTGACACACACGACCATTTTGATCTGTCACTGTTGCATTGGCAGCATCTAT
>JABHYI010000087.1 GCA_018656255.1 Bacteroidota bacterium | reverse complement strand
TTTCATTTATTTTTTTACTAGTATACCAATTAAAATCCGGGAAGATATATATTCCCTATCGTACCATTGAGTATCAACTTTTAATACTCTTCATAGCTGTGTTGTTTTTTGTTACACTATTAAATATCCATCATATATTAGATTATTATTTTAAGCAAACCTCTGGAACAATGCGTTTTGTTAGACAAATGATTGCATTATTAATCTCTGCCGGAGCATTCCTTTACACGTTTTTAAACGTAGGGAAAGATTTTGGAGCACTCCCATTTTTCTTTCTCTTGAGGAAACTATTTTTAATAAGTTTTGTGTTGGTTTTTTGCTGTGGATTTGTGGAGTTTTTAATAGTGACCTTTAATTTGACTCAACTACGCCCAGTTTTTGATCTTTTTGATATGTTCCCTTTTGTCAATACACGGCTTGACTTTAAACTAACCCGTGTTTCATCCTTAACTTATGAGCCACCGGCACTAGGAACTTATTTGATCACTGCTGCTGGATTTTTGTTTTCTTATATTCTTACTGGAAAAAAAATCATCAGGTTTTTACCTTTTGTTCTGTTAGTCTTTCTGGCAATAGTGTCTAAATCAAGAACTGCTTTTGTAGTGATTCTTTTACAGGCTTTTGTTGGGGTAATCTTAATGTATATCTACTACAAAGATTTCAGAAAATACTTTAACATAGCCTTGCTTTTTACAGTTATTGGGGTTGCTTCAGTATCTTTTGTTTATAGAGCGGCTGTCACAGAGGCCATACAGGAGCGTATTTCTTCTTTTGACTTTACAGACACAAAATTTAGTCAAACAAATAATTCTATTTCAAATAAATCACGCCTTGGGATACAAACGGCAATGATTCAAACAATAAAAGAGTATCCAATCTTTGGAACTGGATGGGGGCAACAAGCCTTTATTTCAAGATATCACTATCCTAATTGGGCCCTAAAAAATAATTATGAATTTACCGCCAGGTATAGAAATCAATTCGACAAGTCATTCCCTCCTGGATTTAATCTATACCTAAGAATTGCCGCAGAGGCAGGAATGGTGGGTCTAATTTCTTTTTTGCTGTTTTTATTTGTTATCGTAAACAACACCACGTTTTGGTTCAAAAAAGACACTCAAACCAAATTTATACCAATTGTCCTGCTAATAAGTTTTGTTGGATATATTTTTAATTGGCTACAAATAGACAGCTTTAAGCTTTATGGATTTTGGCTATGTCTTGCCCTTTTTATCTTATACAAAAACAGGCAGTTAGACACAACCCACTAACAACCTATTATTTCTATAGGGTTTGTGTGAAATTTAACAGCGATCTGTCAATAGTTTCTGTAAGTCTTTTTGGAGCTATATAAGGTGTTTCTATATGACGTACAACCTCTTGTAATGTTTCACTTGGAGATATTTCGCCATCCATAACACGCAGAGCTTGGTGTTGCCCAACATCATCTAAGAAGTCTGAGCATTTTCTATGATATTCTATTAAAACAAAGGGAACATTGGCATAACAGGCAAAAATACTAGCATGTAATCTTGTCGAAATCATAAAATCACACCTAGATATTTTGTCCCAAGTGCTCTTAATATTCGGTGTGTATGGGTGTATGCTATACCTTTTTGGATCTACTGCTGATAGCAACTCATTTGTGGGGTCGGTGTCTCCAAAAGATTGATTTCCGTTAATTATAAATACTTTTAAAGTGTAGTTTGTTTGTTTTATCAAAAGATCAATAAGCTGTTTGAAATAACTATTTCTTTTGGTTTGTTTTAATAAATCCCCTCCCGTATACTGCTCATGATTACAAATGCTAATACCAATTGTTTTGGTGGTAGTTTTAGCGCTTTTATCTATAGGAGTGTAGTTATACATCATTGGCATAAGCGCCGCCAAATCAAAAGAGTTTACTACGTTTGCTGTAAGATTTAGGGAGGAAACATAATCATATGATCGTTGGTCTCTTAAGGAAATAAAAGCGAGTTGTTCTAAATATTTCTGAACCTGTTTCTCCTCTTTTATAGATTTGAACGGCCCAACCGAAACCCCCATAGCACCAAGTTTGAGTTTGTTGTTATATTTAGAAATAATTCGGCCAAGAGCCTTATTGCTATGAAAAGGAAGTTTACTGAAGGTAGAGCCTCCAGCCGAAATCATATAATCGGAGTTTTGTAACTCTTGGAAAAAAGAAACCCTGTCTAAGCCTTTACCTTTAGATGGTTTTGCCTTAATCGCATGAACCGTTTTAGGTAGGTGTGCTCCAATAAAAACGTTGTTGGTACAAGACCAGTATT
>JABHYI010000183.1 GCA_018656255.1 Bacteroidota bacterium | reverse complement strand
TGAAGAAATTTTGAAAAAATTTAGAACCGAGGAAAAAATTGACAGACGTATGAATCGTGTGTATCAGCGAATGCAAGATAATATAAGAAAGCTAGAAAAATCATTAGCAAAATCTTATCCAAAAGTTGTACAAAAAATGGATGCGCTTCTCAAAAAAGCAGAAGTCTTTAATGCTGATTTAGTAAAATTAGGTTCAAGAAGCGGTCAAATTGAACAAAAATTACGTGAGACTGAAAAAGACCCTAAACAATTAAATATTGCTTTTTCTTTAGTCAAAAGAGCCTTCAAAGACGTACAGGGGTTTGAAGAAGTTGTTGATGAACTAATCCACATTGATTTGTATCTTATCAAACAGGGTGATAAATTAGAAGACTCCGATATTACGGCTGAACTTAAAAAAATGGCCAAAGCGGATCAAGCTGTACGCTCAGGAAAAACACTTCGAGGAATTTATGCAAACATGACAGAGGTGGATAAATACAATGCAGATAGATTAACCCAAATTAACGGCATAGGACCTTATATTGAGCAACGACTTAATGAAATTGGCATTTACAATTATAGCCAGATTAGTAGGTTACAACTCAGAGACATTGTTATTATTACCTCACTTATTGATTTTTTCCCTGGAAGAATAGAGAGAGACAATTGGGTAGAACAAGCAAATGAACTTAAATTAACATACTAAGAAGAAGTAAAACAAAAAAACCTGCTGTATAGCAGGTTTTTTTATTGGTATTAAATAGGATATATATACTACTTAAAATGCATGAAAGCTTGTTTTCCTAAAAGTGCCTCTTCACTTTCAACATTATTGTCATCAGGCACACAGCAATCTACAGGGCATACAGCAGCACACTGCGGCTCGTCGTGGAAGCCCTTACACTCTGTACATTTATCTGCAACTATATAATAAATTTCATCACTAACGGGCTCCTGGGTTTCATTAGCATCTACCGCT
The DNA here is from genome assembly GCA_018656255.1 of Bacteroidota bacterium. Classification (GTDB taxonomy): domain Bacteria; phylum Bacteroidota; class Bacteroidia; order Flavobacteriales; family Flavobacteriaceae; genus Patiriisocius. Next base: position 2,164 of record JABHYI010000183.1, on the reverse strand, counting down.
TTACCATTTGTAAGTACAAGAGATCCTTCTAGATCTGTTCCGTCTGCATAACGCCAATCATCTGCACCTTCATAAATAGCTGTATTTGGGCATTCTGGTTCACAGGCGCCGCAGTTAATACACTCATCAGTAATTATAATTGCCATGTAATTTTAATTTTATTATGCAAATTTAAGCCCTAGTAATGGCAACTACAAATACATCTTGATAAATTGTGAAAACATTTTGTTTCTAGGCCCTATTTCAAGGAATTTTTACATGAGTTTTTTTTACCTTTGAAGTTCACATAAATTATAATGAATCTACAACAAAGAATAGATGCTTTTGTAACATTGGGACGTTTTTTAGCGCAGTTTGTTTCTCCCATAGAAGATCATACAACTACCGAGCAAGCTAAAGTTTATAGTAAGGATTCATCAGGGGTTGATACTGCCATTTTTTACGAGAAAATGATACAAGCCCTCCAAGATGCCCACCATCAAAACACCTGGTTTACCTATGATAACCTTGCATTCTCATGTAAAAGCTGGAGTGAAGCACTAACCCAAGAAAATCTTACCAATTGGGTATCCAACTATACCATTAGTGAAGTAGATACTCCAAAAACCATTGCTATTGTCATGGCAGGCAATATTCCTTTAGTTGGTTTTCATGATTTTTTATCTGTGCTGCTTTGTGGTCATAAACTGCAGGCAAAGCTATCCTCTAACGATAAAAAGCTATTGCCTTTTTTAGCTAGCTATTTATGTGCTGTGGAACCAGCGTTTAAGCCCTATATTACTTTTACAGAAGATACCTTAAAAAACTTTGATGCTGTTATCGCTACAGGAAGCAACAATACAGCTACCTACTTTGACCATTATTTTAGTAAGTATCCTCATATTATACGCAAAAACAGAAATGCCGTTGCCATTATTACAGGTAAAGAAACCCCACAACAAATGGAAGCTTTAGCAGATGATGTGTATCGTTATTTTGGATTGGGGTGTCGTAATGTTTCGAAAGTGTATATACCACAGCAGTATAATCTGGATCACTTTTTTAATGGCATGTATGCTTGGAAACAAGTAATAAATAATCATAAATACATCAACAATTATGATTACAACAAAGCAGTTTATTTAATGAGTGATATTAAATTATTTGACAATGAATTTATGCTCCTTAAAGAAGATACAGGTTTTAGCTCCCCTATCTCTGTGGTGTTTTATGAACGTTACAAAGACATAAAAGATGTTAGGACACAATTAGAGGCTCAAAAGCAGAACATACAATGTATCGTTTCTCTAGAAGATGTTCCTTTTGGAGTAGCACAAACACCCGCCCTCTCAGATTATGCAGATGGTGTTGACACCATAGAATTCTTAATATCATTATAATAACTTACTAACACAACAACTATTTTTCACTTCTATTTTTTAGACCTTTGAATTACAATTACACTACTTATGAAAAAACATAACTTTAGCGCGGGGCCATGTATACTTCCTGCATCTGTATTAAAACAAGCAAGTAATGCAGTAATTAATTTTGATAACCTAGATTTATCTCTTTTAGAAATATCACACCGTAGTAGCAACTTTATTACTGTTATGGAACACGCCAAAGAATTGGCCTTAGAACATTTAGGTTTACAAAACAAAGGCTATAAAGCGCTATTTCTTCAAGGTGGAGCAAGCATGGAGTTTTTAATGGTTGCTTACAATTTTTTAGAAAACAAAGCTGGGTATACAAATACCGGAACTTGGTCAGACAAGGCAATTAAAGAGGCTAAGCTGTTTGGAGATGTAGTAGAGGTTGCCTCATCAAAGGCTGCAAACTTTAATTATATTCCTAAAGACTACACAGTACCTAATGGTTTAGATTTTTTCCATTGCACAAGTAACAATACTATTTTTGGAACTCAAATGAATGAATTTCCAAAGACAGATTGCCCATTAATATGTGATATGAGTAGTGATATTTTTTCTAGACAGTTAGACTTTGAGAAATTTGATTTAATTTATGCCGGAGCTCAAAAAAATATGGGACCAGCAGGTACAACACTCGTTGTAGTTAAAGAATCAGTTTTAGGGAAGGTTTCTAGGCAAATACCTTCTATGTTAGATTATAAAGTTCATATTAGTAAAGACAGTATGTTTAACACACCAGCTGTGTTTCCTGT
>JABHYI010000219.1 GCA_018656255.1 Bacteroidota bacterium | reverse complement strand
TAGATTTTGAGGAAGTAAAATAATACAACTCAATCTAGTATATATAAATCCCGCAACGAACTATCGTTGCGGGATTTTTTTGTGGTTATATATTTAATTAAAAATTTGAAGTTTTAATTATTGGCAATATCTACTATAGATGGTCCATGAACTTCATGGATTCCATCAAAAACCAAGGAGGTAAGGTTAGGACCAAAAAGAGCTGTTGCTTTACGTGTTTCTTCCGTTTTTCTGGTCTGGGTGATATATTGATCTTTATCTCCATATAGATAGGTTGTTTGCGTGGTGCTATCTAGATGATTAAAATCTTCTGGGGTTAATTCTTGAGGGATTCCACCACTTTGCAGAATAAGTTTTTGGCAGGATATTTTTCTGGAGGCCAACCAACGGGTTGCTATAGAGACTCCCTGTGAGTAGCCTAAAACAATAAGATTTAGGTTTGGATCTATATTTTCTTGAGCAACTACTTGGTCAATATACCTTAATACATTGCTAGTTTCTAATACAGTATCTTCTTTGGTAAGCCAGCAGGCGCCCACGTGTTTAAAGTCCTCTCCTAAATAAAACTTTGAAGGCGCTTGTGGGCAAATGATATAATTTTCTGTAGGATCTAGTATTTCAAAATGACGCAAAAAGTAACGACTCAAAAAGCCCAGGCCATGAAATACAATCCATACATTTTTAGTTGTATCGCTATAGGAGTTAAGAGTTTGGTATGTGTTGGTTGTTTTGTAAGAAACTTGTTTTTCTAATCCCATTATTTAAAGTCTGTTTTGTAACTTTACAAATGTAAGACAAGCATATGAAACTATCTAAAGACGAAATTTTAGCAAGCTGTGCACAGATGTGTAAAAACACATTAATGGAAACCTTGAATATTGAGTTTGTAGATGTTACTCAAGACACCGTCACAGCAAGAATGCCAGTGAATTCTAGAGTACATCAACCAGATGGAGTATTGCATGGAGGCGCCTCTGTTGCACTGGCAGAGAGTGTTGGTAGTGCAGGCGCTTATATTTTTCTGCAAGATAAAAATGTAAGTATTCGTGGTATTGAAATTTCAGCAAATCATGTTAAAAGTATTCGAGATGGTTTTGTATACGCTCATGCAACTATATTGCACAAAGGAAGAACTACCCAACTTTGGCAAATTAGGATTGAAAACCAGGACAAAGAATTAATCTCATTAGTAAAATTAACGACCTTAACCCTGGTTAAGTAAGTAATGGATTTTAAGGCCCTACTTCAAAAAATAAATACACACTGGGAGCAACAGCTTCCATTTGTAATCTACGCTGCCCCTGAGCATACCAAAGTAAATGTGCTGTTACAGCAAGATGCTACCTATTATAGTGCCAAAGGTTTTAACAATACCGGCTTTGTTTTTGCACCTTTTGATGATAAAAAGGCTTCCTTTTGTATCCCTGAGGCATTTTCAGAAACAATAAGCCTAGAGGTATCTGTGCCTAGTGTTTTAAATACAGATACTGCCTTTTGTCAAGAACTTAGCTCAGACAAAGAAAAACACCTTATATATGTGTCTGAAATTTTAGACAACATAAAAAATAAAACAGTTGAAAAAGTAGTAGCTACTAGAAAAAAAGAAATTCCTTTAACTGGTTTTGATTTAAGTGAATTAATAAGGCGTATTATCTCAATGGATACTGCGGCCTTTAGATATGTTTGGTATCACCCAAAGACAGGTATTTGGTGTGGCGTCTCTCCAGAGGTTTTACTGATGAGTGAAGGCGCTAATTTTTCAACAATGGCTTTGGCTGGAACACAAAAAGTAACTGGTGATACCAATCCTAATTGGGGATCAAAAGAAACCTTTGAACAACAATTAGTAACCAAGGCAATCACCACAAATCTTAAAAAAATCACTACCAAATTAGAGGTATCTTCTCCAAAGACTCATAAAGCAGGATCTTTATACCACATAAAAACGCAGATCAAGGGAGCCTTTGATAAAAAAGAAACCTCCTTAGCTCAAATAACCTCTGTATTACACCCAACACCTGCTGTTTGTGGATCGCCAAGGGATGCTGCATTTGCTCTTATACAAGAACTTGAAGATTATAATCGTGAGTTTTACACAGGTTTTTTAGGACCCTTAGACCTTCAAAATAATACAGCCCAATTGTATGTTAACCTGCGATGTATGAAGATAAGCCCCACAATGGCAACGCTATATGTAGGTGGAGGTATTACCCTAGATTCTATGCCACAGGATGAGTGGC
>JABHYI010000178.1 GCA_018656255.1 Bacteroidota bacterium | reverse complement strand
TAATACCCTCTACTGCCTGTGAAGGTGCGTAGGTAGTTAGTTTTTTGATTGTTTGTTTTTGAGGGATTAAAATCTTTTTATCTATTAATTCAAGGACATTGCATATTTGGGCATTTACCCCTTCAAAGCTATTGTCTAGCGCGGTATGTATTGCAAAAATATGAATGTCATTCTTTATTGCTTTTTGAACCACACGCTCTACATAACTCGCCCCAGTTAGTTTTTTTAATCCCTCAAAAACAAACAATCAAAAAACTAACTACCTACGCACCCACTGGGGCGGTAGATAGCATTAAAAAAGCACTGTTTAGTATTGGTGGGGGCACCATTGGAAATTACCAAGAGTGCAGTTTTACATCCCAAGGCACTGCAACTTTTAAAGGTAATGAGAACAGCAATCCAGTAATAGGAAGCAAAGGTGATTCTCAGACTACTTCAGAGGTTATGATTTCCATGACTTTTGCAAAGCATCTTGAAAAAAATATAATTAGCGCCTTGCATGGGGCCCATCCTTATGAGGAAGTTGCCTTTGAAATTATAACTCTTGACAACAATAACCAACACATAGGCATGGGCATGATTGCAGAGCTTGAAAATCCTATGAGTGAAGATGCCTTTTTATTGTATTTAAAAGAAAAAATGAATACAAAATGTGTTAGACATTCAAAAAAAATAAATAAAGCTATAAAGAAAGTTGCCGTTTTGGGAGGCAGTGGCAGCTTTGCAATTAACGATGCAATTGCCCAAGGAGCAGATGTGTACGTAACCTCTGATCTAAAATACCATGACTTTTACACTGCAGAAAATAAGATTCTATTGGCAGATATAGGGCATTATGAAAGCGAACAATACACAAAAGAGCTTTTACATACCTATCTTACAAAAAAAATCACTAATTTTGCAGTCGTTTTATCGCAAATAAACACAAATCCAATTAGCTATTTTTAATGTATGGCAACAAATAAAGAAATTTCTGTTGAAGAAAAGCTACGCGCTTTGTATGATCTACAACTAATTGATTCTCGCATTGACGAAATCAAAAACGTACGAGGGGAACTTCCTCTTGAAGTACAAGATCTCGAAGACGAGGTAGCAGGGATGAATACCCGACTTGAAAAATTAACTACAGACCTTGAGGTTATTGAAGAAAGTATCAAAGGAAAAAAGCTTGGTATTGAATCTTCAACCGAGTTAATAAAAAAATACACAGCACAACAAGACAAGGTTCGTAACAACCGTGAATACAATGCTTTGAGCAAAGAGGTAGAATTTCAAGAATTAGAAATTCAATTAGCCGAAAAGCACATCAAAGAATTCAAGGCTCAAATCGAGCAGAAAAAAGAAGTAGTTGAGCAAACCAAAGAACGTGTTGGAGCTAGAGAAGAGCACCTAAAGCACAAACAAGGAGAACTTGATGAAATTTTATCTGAGACAGAGAAAGAAGAAACTTCTTTACTCAAAGAATCTGAAAAATTTGAAAAGAAAATCGAAGACCGTCTGGTTATAGCTTACAAACGCATCCGTACCAATGTAAAAAATGGTTTGGCAGTTGTAGCTATAGAAAGAGGTGCCTCTGGTGGATCTTTCTTTACCATTCCTCCACAAGTACAAATGGAGATTGCTGCGCGTAAAAAAATCATTACTGATGAGCACAGTGGACGTATCTTGATTGACCAGGAATTGGCCACTCAAGAAAAAGAAAAAATGCAAAAAGTATTTTATAAAATGAAATAGAAAATTTTAGCATAACAATAACAAAGCCTTCACAGATCGTGAAGGCTTTTTTTGTTACTTTAGATCTAAGATTATAAAACATTATAACATGAAAAGAACTCTCTTATTTTTTACTGCAGCTATCCTTATGATATCTGGTGCATCTTGTCAATCTAAAGACAATACTTCAAACCAGCAAAGGGTATTAAAAGCGCAACAAACCATAATGCCTGTAGAAGTAGCAGCTATAGACGGCTTGGATCGCGCTTATTTTGCTAGCGGTTGTTTTTGGTGTGTTGAGGCTGTGTATGAGAGTTTAAAGGGAGTTAAAGAATCTATCTCTGGATACAGCGGAGGACACACACAAAACCCTACCTACGCCTCCAGCAACACAGGAAGAACTGGTCATGCAGAAGCCGTAGAAATCATCTACAACGCTCAAGAGATTCGTTTTTCAGATTTGGTGGACGTCTATTTTGGATCACAAAACATTGAGCAAGTAAACGGGCAAGGCCCAGATAGAGGCTCACAATACCGCTCTATTATATTTTATCAAAACCAGGCTCAAAAAGATATTATAGATAGTAAGATTAAAGAGCTAGAACAAACCCTGGGCAAGGGCAATGTAGCTGCCGAGGTACTTCCTTTTGAAAAGTTTTGGAAAGGCGAGTCTTACCATCAAAACTATGAAAGGCTCCACCCTAGCAATCCATATATTCAAAACGTATCTATCCCTAGGTTGAGAAAATTTCAGAAGAAATTTCCAGATTTATTAAAAACAAAAGGCCACTAGAGGCTTTTTGCATCCTAGAACTACTTAGTAGCCTTGACTGCAAATAAAAGCGGATAGGTTGCCCCTGGCAATTCATACATGCCATTTTTACTTTGCTCTAAGGAGGGGAAAACATTGTAAGGACTCTCTGGGTATTCTTCAAGATAGTCTATGGTAAGCCCAGCTTTAGAGAGAGAACTAATCACGCTACCCAAGCTATGATTCCAGCCATACTCTTTACTTTCTAGCGCAGCATTTGGCGCAGCATAACTACCCATGTACTGTTCATAGATAGCTTGTTTTTGATCGTAACCATACCGCATCACCGGCGGAGAAACGCTATAATCAAACATCCAAGCAATGGGATGAAAATCAACAATATAAAACATGCCACCGGGTTTTAATCTCTGGGCAATCATCTTTGCCCAAGGCTGCAAATCTGGCAACCAGCCTATGGTTCCATAGCTTGTAAAAACAATATCAAATGTTTTTGTAAGGTAGTTTGAAGTATCTAAAACATTACAGCAAATAAAACTAGCATCCAGGGCTAGTTCTTTATTTAAATTTTGGGCAAATGCTATGGCTTTTTCACTAAAATCTATTCCTGTACACCGCGCCCCTAGCCTACTGAAACTAAGGGTGTCTTGCCCAAAGTGGCATTGCAAGTGTAGCAGTGATTTTCCTGAGACATCTCCTAGGGCCTCAAGTTCAAACCTATTTAGAGAAGAGCCCCCTTTTTTAAATGCATCTAGTTTGTAAAAATCACTCTGGGCATGAATAGCAACTCGATCATTCCAGGTTTTCTTATTTATGTTAAATGCGTTATCTAAGTCCATAATTTATATCCATAAAGAAATTCAATTAATGAGGGTGTCTTGACGACTATCCTTTATGGGCTCCGTCACAAAATGGCATATTCGCGCTTTTTTCACACCTACAATACGATGCTCTTGATGGTTTCACTTCTTGGCTTCCGTCTGGATGTGTGATGGTGTGTTCTCCAACCACAACAAGAGGGCCATTGTCTATTAAATTTACCTTAGTCATACCTGTTTTTGTTTTTTTAATTGGAGTAAATATAGGGTTTTTCTGAAATTTCAAAGCCATTAATTGTATCCGCTACTTATAAAAAAAAGATAACATACAAGCAATTTAAAACCCAAAGGCTTTATTTTCTCTTAAATTTTCCTGCAACGCGGCAGTAATGAAATACTTTCTATATTTTTACTAAAATCAAACAACCTAGCATTAGGTGTTATTATACAATTATAAATACCTTGTGTTTTTAGCAAACAGGTACTATAATCTACTCGTTAATTATGATATTTAAAAATTCAAGAGCTTTTGCCCAACAGTGTGATAAAAAAGACCCCCTTTCAAGTTTCAGAAAAGAGTTTTTACTCCCCACTGATACCAAAGGAAATGAATTGATATATCTCTGCGGAAACTCTTTAGGGTTACAGCCCCTTAAAACAAAAGACTACATACAACAAGAGCTTCACGACTGGGGCAAACATGGCGTTGAAGGTCATACAGACGCAAAAAACCCTTGGCTACCCTATCATGAGTTTTTGACTCAAAATATGGCAGACATTGTAGGGGCCAAGCCAAGTGAGGTGGTGGTCATGAATACCTTGACTACCAATCTGCATTTAATGATGGTAAGTTTCTACCAACCTACTGCAACAAAATATAAAATTGTAGTGGAGAGTGATGCCTTTCCTAGTGATAAATACGCCATGGAAAGCCAGTTAAAATTTCATGGTTTTGATCCCAAGGAAGGTCTTATTTTATGGAAACCAAGAGAGGGTGAAGATTTGTGCCGCTATGAAGACCTTGAGAAAATTTTAGAAACTCAAGCAGATGAGATAGCCCTTCTGATGATAGGAAGCACTAATTATTATTCTGGACAACACTTCCCTTTAAAGAAAATTACTGCCTTAGGGCATAAGCATAATTGCCTTGTAGGCTTTGACCTTGCCCATGGCGCAGGAAACATTCAACCCAATTTGCATGATACAGGTGCAGATTTTGCTGTTTGGTGTACCTACAAATACCTAAACAGTGGCCCAGGATCTTTGGGAGGCTGTTTTGTTCATGAGCGCCACCAAAACAACAAACAGCTCAATCGATTTGCTGGTTGGTGGGGGCACAATAAAGAAACGCGCTTTAATATGCGTCATGAGTTTGACGCCCTACCCGGCGCAGAGGGCTGGCAACTTAGCAATCCACCAATTTTGTCAATGGCGGCCATACGGGCCAGTTTAGATACTTTTAAACAGGCAGGTTTTAAAAATTTAAGAGCAAAAAGCGAGACATTAACTGGGTATCTTGAATTCTTATTAGATGAATTAGATAACGATGATATTCATATCATCACTCCAAGAAATAAACAAGAGCGAGGTTGCCAACTAAGCATACAGGTTAAAAACGCAGACAAAGCATTGCATACAAAACTAACACAAGCTGGTGTTATTAGTGATTGGAGGGAGCCCAATGTTATTCGAGTTGCCCCGGCACCTTTATACAACAGCTATGAAGATGTATTTGAATTTGTAACACGATTAAAAAGTATATTATAACATGGAAAACAGTAATCAAAAATTACTAATTATTGGAGCAGGACTATGTGGTAGCTTATTGGCGCTGCGTATGGCACAAAGAGGATATCAAGTGCAACTGGTAGAAAAGCGCCCAGATCTTCGTGATGTTACTCAAGATGCTGGACGTTCCATCAACTTATCTCTTAGTGATCGTGGCCTGAAAGCATTGCGCCTTGCAGGTGTTGAAGAGCAGGCCCTGGAATTATGCATCCCAATGTATGGCCGCATGATTCATGATCAAAAAGGCAACACCTTTATGAGTAATTACAGCGGAAGAGATGGAGAATACATAAATTCTATTTCACGGCCAGGATTAAACATGCTGTTACTAGATAAAGCAGAAGAAATGCCAAATGTTGAACTAATTTTCAACAAGGGATGTACCGCTATAGACCTTGAAAAAGGAACTGCTACTTTTACAGATTACAACACCAAACAAGAAAGCACCTTTGAGGGAGATCTTGTTTTAGCCACCGACGGCGCAGGCTCTGTGGTGCGAAAGGCTATGTTTGAAAAACGAGAACTCTTGTTTAGTTTCTCTCAACAATGGCTTACCCATGGGTATAAAGAAATCACCATACCAGCTACCAAAGATGGCGGCTATAGAACCGAGAAAGGAGCACTGCATATTTGGCCTCGCGGAGAAGATATGCTCATTGCCCTGCCTAATCTAGATGGTAGTTTCACCGTAACGCTGTTTGCACCCTATGCAAATACAAAATATTGTTTTGATAACTTAACAACTCCAGAAATGGTCCAGGAATATTTCACCCAAGAATATCCTGATGCTATTGCACTTATGCCAAATCTAGTTACAGAGTTTTTTGACAACCCTACAGGACCTCTGGGCACCATAAGGTGTTCTCCTTGGCACTGTTATGAAAAAGTTGTCTTGCTTGGAGATGCAGCTCACGCAATTGTGCCCTTTTATGGTCAAGGCATGAATGCTAGTTTTGAAGATGTTTTTGTGTTTGACGAAATACTAGACAAACATCAGGGAGATTGGAAAACAGTCTTATCTGAGTATGAAAAAACACGCAGAAAAGACACCGATGCAATTGCCAATTTGGCCTTAGATAATTTCCATGAAATGAAAGAGCACACGGCAAGCCCATTGTTTCAAGAAAAACGTAAATTAGAAATGACTTTTGAAGGAGAATTCCCTACAGCGTATTCTAGCAAATATTCTTTAGTTACTTTTAATGAAGATATTTCATACCATCAGGCAATGACAAGAGGAAGAGCACAAGATAAAACAATCTTAAAACTCTTATCTGAGGGATTACTTCCCGATAGCATGCAAACGCAAGAGAAATTAACATTAGTACAACAACAAACAAACGCCCTGCTTCAAGTAAGTGAAGGTGCGGGAAAATTATAATACATTATGGGAAAATTAGTAGCAGGAAAAGCAACACCAAGAGGTGCATATCCACATATTAAAAGAGCAGGTGATTTTTTATTTGTCAGCGGAACCAGTTCTCGCTTGCCAGACAACACCATTGCAGGAGCCAATAAAATAGACGAAATGGGCACTATTTTTTTGGATATAAAACAGCAAACCAGAGCTGTTTTAAACAACATAAAAGATGTACTTGCCTCAGAAAACGCAAGCATGGAGGATGTTGTTGATGTAGGTAGTTTTTTGGTAAACATGAATGATTTTGGAGGCTATAATGAGGTTTATGGAGAGTTTTTCAGTAAAGAAACTGGCCCTGCAAGAACTACGGTTGCCGTACACCAATTACCACACCCACATCTTGTTATAGAAATTAAAGTAACAGCCTACAAACCACTATAAAATTTATAGATTAAGTTAATTATAGCATACCACTGGATTTTAAAAATAACATCTTGGACTTATGGACTATTTAAAAAATTACATAAACGGAACCTACTGCGATGCCGCTTCTGGCACGTGGATAGATAATTACAATCCAAGTGATGGTAGTGTGTATGCTCAAATTCCAGACTCAAGCAAACAAGATGTAGCAAATGCTTACACCGCTGCACAGGATGCTTTCCCTGAGTGGTCTAATACTACCATAGAAACTAGAAGTAAAATATTGCTGAAAATAGCAGACCTTATCCAAGAAAATCTAGCTGTATTGGCTCAGGCAGAAGCAAAAGACAACGGTAAACCGCTATCCCTGGCTCAGTCGGTAGATATTCCTAGAGCAAGTGCTAATTTTAGATTTTTTGGAAATGCCATAACCCAGTATGCAAGCCAGGCGCATCAAAGTGTTGGATTAAACACAATGAACTACACCCTAAGACAACCCATTGGTGTTGTGGGATGTATTTCTCCTTGGAATCTACCTTTGTATCTATTTACCTGGAAAATTGCTCCTGCCCTAGCCGCAGGAAATTGTGTAGTGGCAAAACCAAGTGAGGTAACTCCCATGACAGCCTACATGCTAGGTGATATATGCACCAAGGCGGGTCTTCCTCCTGGTGTATTAAACATTGTTCATGGAACGGGGCCCTCCACAGGGCAGGCCATTGTAGCCCACCCAAATATCAAAGCAATATCTTTTACAGGTGGTACACAAACAGGTGCGCATATAGCCAGAACTGCAGCTCCTATGTTTAAAAAACTTTCCTTAGAGCTTGGTGGGAAAAACCCCAACCTCATCTTTGCAGATTGCGATTATGAAAAAATGCTTTCGGTGACCGTAAAATCTTCTT
>JABHYI010000177.1 GCA_018656255.1 Bacteroidota bacterium | reverse complement strand
CACTATAAAAGGTCATAACATTTCTAAAGACACAGCAGTTGCATCTCAAGATCAGAAGCTGATTGACCGAATCCAAGAAGAAATTAATTTCCATAACGAAGGGTTTGGAAGTTGGGAAAAAGTAAAAACCTTCCAACTAACTCCAGATCTGTGGAGCATTGATGCAGGACACCTTACCCCTACCATGAAATCAAAACGTAAAGTAATCAAGGAAATGTACAAAGACCTTTATGAGAAGCTCTATGGGCGTTCTTAATACAGGTACACGTTTGTACAATAAATCACGCTATGCAAATAGCGTGATTTTTTTTTGAAATGTTAGCTCAAAAAAAAGATTAAAAAATTTAAAAACAGTATGCGTGTGTTATGAGCAGATTGTTTTGTAACATTTTACTACATTTGTTTACTAACCTATATAATTAAAAAACAATAAAGATGTCTGAATCAAATGTTACAGTAAAAGAAAGTGCTATCCAATATGGTTTAATTCTTGGAGGGATTTTAGCAATTTCAACGGTATTAATGTATGCCCTTAATCAAGAATTATTTCTTTCTGCTTGGGTTGGTGTAGGTACTATTGTGCTTGTTATAGGTACAGGTATTTTTTCAGTTGGCAAAGCAAAAGACATACTAGGAGGATTTATGAGTTTTAAAGAGGCCTTCACAGCATACTTTATTACCACAGCTGTAGGTTTAGCAATTAGCACGGCAGTAGGTATATTAATATTTGCTATTATTGACACAGAACTTGGAGCCTATTTAAATGAACAAAGTTATGAAATGGCTCGGGCCTTTATGGAGCGTTTTAATACTCCTGAAGAAATTATGAACGAATCATTAAATGAACTAAAAGAAGTTGATAATTTTTCAATAGTAAATCAAGTCAAATCTTATTTCACTGGATTAATTATGCAGGCAGTTATTGGATTGCTTATCGGTTTAATATTCAAAAAAGCAGATCCAAACGCCATAGACTAACCCATGAATATATCTGTAGTCATACCTCTTTTAAATGAAGAGGAATCTATTAAAGAACTTTATCTCTGGATTGCAAAAGTGATGCAAGCAAACAGCTTTAGCTATGAGGTAATATTTATAGATGATGGCTCTACAGATACATCTTGGTCTATTATTGACTCTCTACACAAACAACACCCCCAAATAAAAGCCATACAGTTTTTAAGAAACTTTGGTAAATCTCAAGCCTTACATGCAGGTTTTGCAATGGCTCAAGGCGATGTGGTTATCACCATGGATGCAGATTTGCAGGACAATCCAGAAGAAATACCTGAGCTTTATAACATGATTTGTAATCAAGGCTATGATTTGGTTTCTGGTTGGAAAAAAGTACGGTATGACTCTAAGATATTTAAAAATTTTCCATCCAAAATATTTAACTGGGCGGCAAGAAAGACCTCTGGTGTTCAATTAAATGATTTTAATTGCGGGCTTAAAGCCTACCACAAAAATGTAATTAAAAACATAGAGGTTACCGGAGAAATGCATCGATACATTCCTGTTTTGGCCAGTAATGCTGGCTTCACAAAGATTGGAGAAAAAGTTGTACAACACCAAGCTCGTAAATATGGTAGCACAAAATTTGGTGTAGACCGTTTCACTCATGGGTTTTTAGACCTACTTACCCTTTGGTTCTTTTCTAGATTTGGCAGAAGGCCTATGCACTTATTTGGAGCCTTAGGTGCTTTTATGCTAACCATTGGGTTTTTATTTGCTTTTTACCTAGGAGTTGATAAGTTGTTTATCAACCCAACGGGTAGACTTATTACAGAAAGACCGCAATTTTATATTGCTATAACAGCAATGATTATAGGTTCTCAGCTTTTTCTTGCTGGCTTTTTAGGAGAGCTACTCTTACGCACCAAAAAAGAAAACAGCAACTATTCTATTAAAAACACGTTATAAGTAGGTTACTTCTAATTTAGGTATGCTATTTATATCTAGTAAAATTAGTAAAAATCTCTCTTCAGGGCTGCAGTAAATTAGCTATTTTTGCATATAAAATAATCCTTAATGAATACCATAGACCCTACCTTATTAGAGCGCGTAAATGTTTGGCTCACTCCTACTTTTGATACCCTCACACAAGAGAAAATAAAGCAACTTATAGCCAATGACCCACAAGGGCTAGATGACGCTTTTTACAAAAATCTTGCCTTTGGTACAGGAGGTATGCGCGGTATCATGGGTATTGGTGATAATAGAATAAACAAATACACCCTTGGTAAAAACACACAAGGAATTAGTAATTATCTTAAAAAGTGTTTTCCGTCAGAGGTTTTAAAAGTTGCCATTGCTTTTGATTGCAGACACAACTCTAAAGAACTTGCACAAGTAGTTGCAGATGTATTTTCTGCCAATGGTATAGAGGTGTTTTTATTTAGTGATTTGCGCCCTACTCCAGAATTATCTTTTGCTGTAAAACATTTAGGCTGTCATTGTGGTATTGTACTCACTGCCTCACACAATCCTCCAGAATATAATGGGTATAAAGTATACTGGCAAGACGGAGGCCAGCTAGTACCACCGCAAGACGCTGCCATTATTAAAGAAATAAACGCATTGGCTTACAGTGATATTCTATTTAATGCCAAGGAAGACCTAATAACAGAAATAGACCAAGAGGTAGATGATGCCTTTGCTCAGGCTGCTGTTAAAAATGGAAGTTACAACACCACTGATACAGCCAAAAAAGACTTAAAGATTGTTTTTACAGCACTGCACGGTACCTCTATTACCATGATACCACGAGTTTTGGAAGCAGCAGGGTATACAAATGTGCATGTAGTAGCGCAACAGGCAACACCCGATGGAGATTTCCCAACGGTGATCTCACCAAATCCAGAAGAGCCAGAAGCACTTAAAATGGCTATAGAGATTGCAGAGCAAACAAATGCAGATATTGTAATAGGTACCGATCCAGATTGCGATAGATTAGGAATTGCAGTTAGAAATAGCCAAGGCATTATGGAAATTATTAACGGAAACCAAGCCATGGCTATCAAAACAAATTTTCTTCTTGAAAATTGGAAAAGCACGGGCAAATTAACTGGAAACCAATTTATAGCCTCCACAATTGTATCAACACCAATGATCGCGAAAATTGCTGATGCTTATGGTGTTATCTACAAAGAAAGTCTCACTGGTTTTAAGTGGATTGCCAAAATGGTAGTAGACTTCCCAGAGTTAGAGTTTATTGGTGGTGGTGAAGAGAGTTTTGGTTTTATGGTTGGAGACTTTGTAAGAGATAAAGATGCTGTAACTGCAAGTTTATTAGCCTGTGAGGTTGCCGCTCAGCAAAAAGCAAAATCCCGCACCCTGTTTGAGTATTTGGACACCATTTACAAAGAAGTAGGATACTACAGAGAACATCTTGTTTCAGTTGTTAAAAAAGGAAAAAAAGGTGCCCAAGAAATTGAGCAAATCATGAAAGACTTGAGCACAAACCCTTTAAAAGAGATTGCAGGCAGTCCTGTGGTGAGCATCGAAGATTATAACACCAGTACAAGACTTGATGTATTAAATAACACGACTGTTACCTTAGATATTCCAAAGAGCAATGTTCTTATATATTACACTCAAGATGGGAGTAAAATAGCAGCCAGGCCAAGTGGTACAGAACCTAAGATTAAATTTTACATTAGCGTTCAAGACAAACAACAAGCAAATATTTCAGAACTACTGAAAGATAAAATAAATGCTATTTGTACTGATTTAAATATAGTATAACCCTATGAATTACTTCAAAAAAATACTAGACTACGCAAGGCCCTACAAAAAGTACGCGGTGTTAAACATCATTGCCAATGTATTCTATGCTTTTTTTGGAACCCTGGCCTTTGTTTCTCTAATGCCTATGTTAAAGGTATTATTCGGAAATGGAGAAAAAGTGTTGGTAAAACCTACCTACCTAGGTATTACAAAAATTGGAGATTATTTTGAGCAGTTCTCTAATTTCTACATCACCCAGCGCATTGAAACCTCTGGAGAGATGGGAGCACTTACCATCATGATTGTGTTTGTAATTGCTACTTTTTTATTGAAAAATTTATTTGGCTATTTAGCGATGTATTTTATTACATTTCTAAGAAATGGTGTATTAAAAGACCTACGTAACGAATTGTACCGAAAAACAGTAGCACTTCCTGTGTCTCACTATTCTGAAAAAAGAAAAGGAGATACCATTGCTAGAATTACCAATGATGTACTAGAAGTGCAACACTCTTTTTTGTCTATACTGGAGCTAATAGTTAGAGAACCGCTAATGATTTTATTTACCATTATAGCCATGCTTGCAATAAGCCCTGAGCTCACCTTATTTGTTTTTATATTTATTCCTGTTTCTGGTTTTCTAATTTCAAAAATTGGAAAGTCTCTAAAAAGCCATAGTGATAAGGTACAAAAAGAGCAAGGGTATTTTTTATCTCTCTTAGAGGAAACATTAGGGGGTTTAAAAATTATCAAAGGATTTAATGCAGAAAAAATATTCTCCAAAAGATTTGAAGATTCTACCATGCGCTTTTTTAAATCATCGAACACATTATTAAATAGACAAAACCTGGCATCTCCTACTAGTGAATTTTTAGGTATTGCAGTAATATCGATACTCTTATGGTATGGAGGATCTATGGTACTGGTTGATAAATCACTACCAGCAGAGGCATTTATCGTATATATGGGGCTTGCTTACAATATTCTCACACCAGCAAAAGCTATAAGTAAAGCTAGTTATAGTGTAAAAAGAGGTAATGCTGCTGCTGAACGTGTGTTGGAGATACTAGAAACCAAATCTAGCATCATTGACAAACCAGATGCAATTGTAAAAAATCGTTTCACAAATACCATGCGTATAGACAACATTAGCTTTAAATATGACCAAGAAAATGTGTTACAAAACTTTAGTTTAGAAATACCTAAAGGGCATACCGTTGCACTGGTTGGGCAAAGTGGTAGTGGTAAAAGCACCATTGCAAACCTAGTTACACGATTTTATGATGTAAATACTGGGAGTATAGCCATTGATGGTATAGATATAAAAGACATGACTCAAAACTCATTACGAGGTTTACTTGGGCTTGTGACCCAAGATTCTATTTTGTTTAATGACACTATTAGAGAAAATTTACGCATTGGAAAAGAAAATGCTAGCGATCAAGAAATTATTGCAGCATTAAAGATTGCAAATGCTTGGGAGTTTGTAAAAGAATTGCCTAAAACTATTGATACCAATATTGGTGATAGTGGTAATAAATTAAGTGGTGGCCAAAAGCAGCGTCTGAGTATTGCAAGGGCTGTACTGAAAAACCCTCCTATTATGATCCTAGATGAGGCCACTTCTGCCCTAGATACAGAAAGTGAACGCCTGGTTCAAAACGCCTTAGAGAACATGATGAAAAATAGAACTTCTATTGTCATTGCCCACAGGCTTTCTACCATTCAAAATGCTGATACTATCGTGGTACTCAGCAAAGGATGTATTGTTGAGCAAGGGAAACACGCAGATTTATTAGCAAAAAAAGGAATGTATTACAGCCTTGTTGAGATGCAATCCTTAGCCTAAAGGCTAGTTTATTGCATAAAAAAAGAGCAGTTGGGAGACTGCTCTTGAATTTTTGTTAAACACATTTGGGGCACGTGCCTAAATTACTAACATAAGTATGATACAAATATAACTCTTTATTTAGAGTACACAAGAAAAAAACGTATTTTATCGTATTTTATTAACACTTTATCGTTTTTATGTGTATTTTTTTGATTTGATACACTTTTTAATTCCTACTTAAGTACAGAATTTATAAAACATAAAATGGCGAGAAAGCCCCCGCTATTCTCGCCATTAGTGAACTCATATTACATTTGAGGCATATAATAAAAGTTTCAAAAATTAACCTGAAACAAATATAGAAAGAATTTTCCTACAAAACAAGGATTAATTGCATTTTATCTTATTTGTGTGCTTTTAATCGGTTTATTTAGATTTTAAAAGAACTTACCTAAACACTATTTTTGAAATCTTCTTACTACCACTGGCAAATGCTACGCTATCATTTACAAATTCTATGGCATAAAAGCCCTCTTTAGATAATTCACTCCAAGTGAGACCTTGATCACTGCTATAAGAAATACCCGGTGACCCAACCGCTACAATACCCTGCCCTTTTGTTCCAGGTACAAAAGATACCGAAGATCTATATCCAGGGCCTGCGCCGTTACTGAGTAAACTCCAGGTTTTTCCGCCATCTTTGGTAATGGCTTTATTCCCCTGATTAAAATCTTTATCATCCCAGTTTCCGCCAACAATAACACCCGTGCTGGCATCAAAAAAATCAACGCTGTAAATACCCGTCATAACACCTCCTTGCAAAATAGGAGTATCATACACGGCCCAAGTAATGCCTTTGTCTGGAGAATGAAACACACGGGCCCTCATTCCTCCTGTTACAATCCAGGTATGATCTCCATAAATTGCTATATTAGAGTTACTAGCTGCAAATGCAGCTTCACCAACCACTACAGATGGCAAGACATCACAAGACAATTTAGACCAAGAATCACCTCCATCTCTGGTTATGATAATAGAAAGACAACCACCTATAGGATCTCCCATGGCAATACCTTCTTGGTCATTCCAAAAAGAAATTGCATCGTAAAAGACGCCCTCACCAGTTTCTAGGTATACTTCTTGCATAGTAGTAGCCTGATTATCTTTAACGTCAATTTTGTATAAAACCGCAGGGGTATCAATGCTTAAAACAAAAACAGCATCTTGTGTCTTGGTTATAGCTCTAAAATGGAGCAGCTTGTTATCATAGGTTACCGTTGCAAGTTTAGGGGTATTTCCATCTACAAGCCCAACAACACCTCTATTGGCTGCAAACCATACACGTGAAGTATCTTGGGCAACAATAGCACGAATGCTTAAGCTATCTGTAAATATTTCTGAAATACTAACACGTGTAAAAGACTCTTTTTTTTGTCTAGAACAAGAGCTACATACTACAAGGATTATAATGATACTTAAAAGATGTTTCATCGTCATGTTATTTTTAGTAAAAGTAACTAAAACAAATCGTTGAAAATAAGATACCTTTGCATACGCATTAAAGCATACAAAATGCTGTTTATTATTTACCTATGAGATTACACAGAACCCTTGTTTTTGCTACCATTGATTCATTAGACCTTATTTTTAATGAGCAAAAACAAGCCGATAAAGTATTGAGATCTACCCTGAAAAAAGACAAACGTTGGGGCTCAAGAGACCGCAGTTTTATTGCAGAAACCACCTATGATATAGTGAGGTGGAAACGCCTTTACCAGGAGATTGCAGAGGTACAAGCTCCTTTCTCTCGCGGTAATCTGTACAGAATGTTTGCTGTTTGGTGTACCCTAAAAGGCATAGCCATACCTAAAGACTGGACACAATTTGAGCAAACTCCAACAAGGCGTATTAAAGGTCGTTTTGATGAATTATCAAAAACAAGAAAAATCAGGGAATCTATTCCAGATTGGTTGGATGAATTGGGTGTAAAAGAATTAGGTAAAAAATGGGACAAAGAGTTGGCGGCATTAAACAAGCAAGCTGAAGTGGTTTTAAGAGTAAACCCTTTAAAAACGACACTTGAGGATTTGCAACTAGCCTTAAAAGAAGATGAAATACTCACAAAAACAATTAAAGGATACCCACACGCGCTGGTTTTAAGAGAGCGTGCAAATGTGTTTATCACAGATGCCTTTAAAAAAGGTTGGTTTGAAGTACAAGATGCATCTTCTCAAAGAGTAGCTGCCCTTCTAGATCCAAAGCCTGGTATGCGCATTATAGATGCATGTGCTGGTGCTGGAGGTAAAAGCTTGCATATTGCCTCACTTATGGAAAACAAAGGACAGGTGGTCTCCATGGACATTTATGAAAATAAATTAAATGAGCTAAAAAGACGTGCTCGCCGAAATGGTATTCATAACATAGAAACTAGAACTATAGATTCTACCAAGGTTATTAAAAAACTTTTAGAAAAAGCAGATAAAGTACTCATAGATTCTCCATGTACTGGACTAGGTGTATTAAGAAGAAACCCAGATGCTAAATGGAAAATGAATCCTGATTTTTTAGAGGAAATTAAAGTAACTCAAAGTGAAATTTTAGATTCCTATTCTAGAATGGTAAAACCAGGAGGAGATCTTGTGTATGCTACTTGTTCTATATTACCAAGTGAAAATGAAAAACAAGTAAAAGCATTTCTAAAGCGTGATGCTGGAGAAAGCTTTACATTTGTAAAAGACGAAAAAATTCTTCCTTCAAGTTCTGGATTTGATGGATTTTATATGGCACTACTTAAAAAAAATATATAAATGAGAACATTACAACTACTTTTTTGCTTAAGCATTACAAGCATATTATTTGCACAACAACCCTACTATAACAATGTAAATCTTACTCTTACAGGAGAAGCTTTATACAATGAACTTCAAGATAAGATTGATATTGACAACACAACATTTACATATGGTGATGTTCGTGATACAATGTTAGAAACAGATGAAGATCCAGATAACAGTCAAAACGTGTTATTAGTGTATGGATATAACAACTCAAGTTGTGTGACCGATCGTACTAGAAATAAACAAGAATTTGGAGGTAATTCCTGTAATTTCAATAGAGAACACGTTTTTGCACGTAGCAACGCAGACCCGGAAATGGGTGGAACTAGTAATATTTATACCGGTATTGTTGCAGATCCTCATAACCTAAGATCTAGTGATGTGCAAATGAATGGAAACCGCGGAAATAAAAAATTTGCTGCAGGAACAGGCAACGCTGGCGATGTAGGTGGAAACTGGTACCCTGGTGACGAGTGGAAAGGAGATATAGCAAGAATGATGATGTATATGTATACCCGTTATGGAGAAAGATGCCTACCCTCATTAAATGGATCAGGGCCTCTACAAAGTGGCAACAATATGCTACAAGTATACCTGCAATGGAATATAGAGGATCCCGTAGATGCTATTTTTGAAGACCAAAGAAATAACTATCTAGAGACGATATATGGAAATAGAAACCCGTTTATAGATAATCCATATCTTGCGACTATTATTTGGGGAGGAGCACCCGCTGAGGACCGTTGGGGAACCCTTGGTATTGGAAACAACAACGAGCAAGGATTTGCTATTTATCCTAACCCAGCAACAGAGTCTATAGCTATTAGTTCTAGTAATAGCCAAACAAACATATCTGTTATTATCTATAGTATCTCTGGTAAGAAAATTAAAGAAGTTCCTTCTATTAAAGCAAACCAAAGTATGGATATTTCTACCCTTGGATCTGGCATCTATATCATAACAATAGAAAGCCCAGAAAAAGTAAGAACAACACAAAAATTAGTAATAAAGTAAGGCTGTTTTAGCTGTCAATTTATTTTTGTAAAACTCATTGCATAAAAAAGTCCCGAGCTATGTTTAGCTCGGGACTTTTTTCATATAATAGGATATGATTTAGTTCTTTAAAACCTGTATTACACTACTCGCATTTTTTGTAGTAGCCTTTACAAAATAAGTCCCTGTTGTAAAACCTGATATATCAATAGTTACTTGGGTTGCTGAAACCTCTTTTTCTAGTAACAGTACTCCTGTTATAGAATATATAGAAATACGCTCTAATGTACTCACTGGCGATTCTATAGTAACTTGTGCATTTGCAGGATTTGGATATACCATCAGTGATTGAATCTGGTTGTCATTGGTAGCCAACTCTGCCTCGGTCACAAACCTTCTAAACCCGTCATAAGTTCCAGAAGAACATTCATTAGCTCCACGTACCCTCCAAAAATATTCTGTCTCATAAGACAAACCGCTTAATATAGTAGTCAACTCTAAGGTAGTACCCGTAATAACAACAGTATCAAAAGTATCCTCTAAGGCTACTTCAAACTCATACCCCAAGGTTGCATTGCTTGCCAGTTCCCACTCTAATTCTAAACCATCAACTGGTCTGTTTTGAGAATTATTTGATGGAGAATCCAGCTCAACTAACCCAACTTGGATGTCATCTGTAATTTCTAAAGAAACATAGGTGTTGGTTGTTTGGCTAGTACCTGTTGCTGTAATTACTATAGGATAAGATCCAAATGCTAAAACGTCAATACCTTCTATGGTTAAAACAGCCGTGGCAGTTTCAGTAACAGAACTAGGAACAATAGATGCCGTAGTGCCTTCTGGCGCCGCATCAAAAGTTAATACAACGGTATCATCAAAGCCATCGTCAAAAGTAACATCTATATCAAAAGTAGCTGTTTGAAGTTCTGGACATGTTAACACATTTGCATTGGTGGTAGAAACCATAAAATCTTCACTGGATATACCTTCTATAACCAAAGAAAATACTTGACTATCATTAACAAGCAATTGCCCTTTGTGAGATACGCGAACAATATAATCTCCAGCCTCTGGAGTATTAATTTCTATTTTCTCTACATTATCCACTACATTATCTCCATTTGTTGCGCCAGCAGTTGGCGTAGCAACATCTAAAACCCATGGCAGAAAAGTAACTCCTCCATCTTGAGATATTCGTAAATCAAGGTCATTTACAAGACTTGGCGTAGCGACATCTTCGTTTCCTCCTGGTAATGGATTAGCTGCTGGATCTGTCCAGGCAATGGTGGCAGATATTTCCTGAGTACCATCTGCTTTAAAAGTGTAGGTATACACATCATTGGCATCTAAAGTTTCAGTAATAATCATACTCTCAGTACCATCTTGTGAGATTACTTGAGCAGCACGCTGAGTGTTCATGAGCCCCCAACCAAATCTATAATCTGGACCCGGAGCAAAACCTGCCTCATCTGCGGTGTGAAGTGCTAAAGCTCTTAAGGTAGAGGCCAGCATATACTCACCGTTTAAATCATTGTAATGTTGTTGTAATAACAACAAACTTCCAGATACATTTGGAGCAGACATTGAAGTTCCACTAAAGTTTGCATAAGAACCGTTTGATGCTCCAGTAGAGGAATACATGTTTACCCCTTTTGCAGAAATATCTGGCTTTATACGCCCATCATCTGTTGGTCCCCAACTACTAAAACTAGACATAAAAACATCACTGGCATCCTCATACTCTAAAACTTCAAAGGTAGCTGCAACCACAATATTGTTTTTTGCCACACTCTTATCTGTAAGGTAATCATAGCCACCATCTCCAGGGTTTTCTCCAGATTGACGGTCATTACCGGCAGAGCAAATTGGCAAATAGTAAGGTGCATTGTATACTATTCTGTCTATATCTCTTGCATTACTATCATAATAGCCAATATACCAAAGAGGTACATTACTACTTGCAATACCATAACTATGGTTAGAAATTAGCAAGCCATTTGCTGCAGCATTTGTCATCTCTGGTTCATCTGCACTAAAATCATAGGTTAACAATTCTGCCATTGGAGCCATACCTTTGGCTTGCCCATTGACTTGACTTCCAGAACCAACCATAGTACCCGATACATGAGTAGCATGACTACTAATACTTCCTGGGTTGTCTATCTGGGTTGTTCTATCTTCTAGAAGATT
>JABHYI010000174.1 GCA_018656255.1 Bacteroidota bacterium | reverse complement strand
TGTTATTAATGAATTACCAGATTTGCAAGCCCGTATCCAAGTTGCCCTTTTTAATATATTACAAGAAGGAGATGTTCAAATTAGAGGTTTTGCCTTAAGGTTGCCCCTAGATATTCAATTTGTGTTTACGGCAAACCCAGAAGATTACACCAACAGAGGTAGTATCGTAACGCCACTTAAAGACAGAATAGGGTCTCAGATACTAACCCATTATCCGCAAACTCTAGAGACTGCCAGAATTATCACGGCCCAAGAAACTGCGGCTGCAGCAGCAGAGAAAGAAAATGTATATGTCCCAGAGTTGGCAAAAGACATATTAGAACAAATTAGTTTTGAGGCTCGTGAGAGTGAATTTATAGACTCAAAAAGTGGTGTTAGCGCTAGATTAAGTATTACTGCATTTCAAAACTTACTTAGCACCGCAGAGCGCAGGGGTTTAAATAACGGAAATCCAGAAACAGCTGTTCGGTTGAGTGACTTTTTAGGAGTCATACCTTCTATTACAGGTAAAGTTGAATTGGTGTACGAAGGTGAGCAGGAAGGTGCCAATGAAGTGGCTAAGCAATTAATTGCAGATGCTGTTAAAACTCAATTTTTACTTTATTTTCCTAAGATAGAAAAGCTGCAAAAACAAGATGACAATGACCCTTATCAAGAACTTGTAAATTGGTTCTTTGAGCAATCTAGCTTTGAGCTTCTTGATACTTTGGATGACCAAGAGTATCAATTACAGTTGGATAGAATAGAGCCTCTCGATGATTTAATACATACCTACGCTCCTCAAATATCCAATGATGATATTCCATTTATGAAAGAATTTATTTTATGGGCACTGGTAGAACTAAAAAAGTTGAGTAAATACAACTTAACAGATGGTGTTAGGTTTAAAGATATGTATGGCGGGTATATAAGTGGTTTATAAAATAATCTAGTTATAAAATAAAAATCTCGATAGGCTACTATCGAGATTTTTTTTATGGTGATATATCCGCTACAATAAAAACCTTATCTAGATAGATTTATTACCTCAAGGGCTGCGCGCTCACCTGCAATCATTGCGGCGTTTAATGATCCGTTTAACTGCGTATCTCCTGCAAGAAATATAGCTTCTGTAAGTCTTGTCTCAGAGGGTAGCATTTCATACTGTATGTCTTGTAGTTTTGGCAAAGCCATTGGTATGTTATACTGTTTTATAAAAGTGCAAGAATCTATATTACATAGTTCTTTCAGCTCTTTTTGAACCTCTGCAACTAGCTGCTTATTTGTTAGGTTTTGTCTGTCTATAACCGTAACAGATAGGAGCTCTTTTGTTGCTGTAGCACTCGTTTGAAGACTTGTGTGATAAAAGATATTATTTATAAGTGCATTGGGAGCCGCGATAAGACCAATTAATGGTTTTCTAATCTCTCTTTTTGTTACCTCAAAATAAAGGGTATCACAAGATTTCCAAAGCGTAGCTTGGTTTTTTAAATTAGAAACCAACCCACTGGCCTGGGTTGCAATAATTGTAAAGTTACTTTTTATAATCTCTCCAGATTCAAGTTTGATACTACCGTTTTCTACACTTTTTACCTTTGTATTGAAGATGATGGTTGTACTTTTTAATTTCTCAAACAATTGTTTGGGTATGGCCTGTATGCCATCCTTTGGCAAAGCGGCATTCCCTTCTCCAAACATTTTGTAAACAAACTCAAACATTCTGCTAGAGGTGTCTAATTTGTTTTCAAGAAAAATTCCGCTAAAAAAAGGGATGAAGAAATCTGTTATTATAGTTTCAGAAAATCCAATATTTTCCAGATACGCAAGTGTTGTTTGTTCTTTTTCAGCAAATATGTTTTGAATTGATTTTTTCTTCAACCTTCTGTTTAAAGCTAGTATTTTAAGTTTGTCATTTACAGTTCCAATTTCAGAGAATAGGGTAGGGATTAAAAGTGATAGGTTTCTTAAAGGATCTCCAATAATTTTTTGTTTTCCATTTTTAAATATTGCAGATCCAGGTAAAAATTCTTGCAATGCCAAGGTATCAAAGTCTAGGTATTTTTTTGCAGCCGGATAGGCAGTTAATAAGACTTGGAACCCATGATCTAGGTTATATCCATCTACCACATCTGTTTTTACTCTCCCGCCAAGTCTATCTGTGGCTTCAATTATTGTTGCCGATAGCCCGTGTTCTTCTAAAACCCTAGCAGCAATTAATCCACTAATTCCTCCTCCTATGATATGTATGGATGGTGATTTTTGTTTCATGGTTTACTGTTAAGAGATATTTAAGATTTTAAAAAGCAAAAATATTGTTTTATTGATAGTTAAAAACAATGTTTAACGTTTTGTAAGGTAAATTAGAGGAATATTACAGATACATTTACCATATAAAATTTGTACCAACATGAATAAAATAGCTATTGTACGTTGCGAGCACTTTAATGCCGCACACCGCTTACATAATAAGAATTGGAGCGATCAAAAAAACAAAGATGTTTTTGGAAAATGTAACAACCCAAATTATCATGGGCATAATTACGACCTTGAGGTTAAGGTGATTGGGCAATGTGACCCAGAAACAGGGTATGTGATAGACACAAAAATATTGTCTGACCTAATAAAGAAACATGTACTAGATAGGTATGACCATAAAAATCTAAATCTAGACACCCAAGAGTTTAAGGATGTAAATCCAACGGCAGAGAATATTGCTATTTCCATTTACAACTTGCTTAAACCCAAACTA
>JABHYI010000168.1 GCA_018656255.1 Bacteroidota bacterium | reverse complement strand
TTCAGAAAAAGTGATGACTAGAGAGCTTTATGTATCTGGTAAACTTCATGGAGAAATTACAACCTATTATCTTTCTGGAGAAATAATTGAAACAACTACATATCTCAATGGTCTTAAACAAGGAAAGAGTTCTTATTACGCTCCAGATGGTGTTAAATTAAAAGAGCTGTCTTACAAAAATGATTTGTTAGACGGTCCTGCGGCCTATTATTCTCATACTGGTAAACTTACTATGAAAGGAGATTATAAAAATGGGATGCATCATGGTGTTTGGAATTATTATAAGGATGGTAGGTTTCTATTAAGTGAAACTTTTCCAAAGCCAGAAAATAAAAACTAGTAACAGATTGTAGGTAAAACATGCCTAGATCTTTAAAAACAGAAAATGAAACGTGTTGTTGTTGGTCTTAGTGGGGGAGTAGACTCTAGTGTTGCTGCGTATCTTTTGAAACAGCAAGGCTATGAGGTTATTGGCCTTTTCATGAAAAACTGGCACGATGATTCTGTAACTATTAGTGAAGAGTGTCCTTGGTTAGAAGATAGCAACGATGCTATGTTAGTGGCTCAAAAATTAAACATACCTTTTCAAACAGTAGACTTAAGTGTGCAATACCAAGAGCGTATCGTTGACTATATGTTTAGAGAGTACAAAATGGGTAGAACCCCAAATCCAGATGTACTCTGTAATCGTGAAATAAAGTTTGACGTTTTTATGAAAATAGCCCTTGATTTGGGCGCAGATTATGTAGCAACAGGTCATTATTGTAGAAAAGCCACTCAAAGCATTGATGGCAAAGATGTTTATAGTTTGTTATCTGGTAAAGATGCTAATAAAGATCAGAGCTATTTTTTATGTCAGTTATCTCAAGGACAATTGGCAAAAACATTGTTTCCTATTGGCGAAATACTAAAGCCAGATGTTCGTAAAATTGCAGCTCAGCAGGATTTAATAACCGCAGACAAAAGAGATTCTCAAGGTCTTTGTTTTATTGGCAAAGTTCGCTTACCAGAATTTTTACAACAACAATTAGCGCCCAAAAAAGGAGCAATAATTGAAGTGTCCTTAGAAAACAAAAAATATAAAAACACACCTGCTAGCTTCACATCTGAGACAGAAAGGCTACAACACTTATCAACTAAAATAACTTACAGCATTGAAGATGGTAAAAAAGTTGGTACCCATCAAGGAGCGCATTATTTCACAAATGGCCAGCGTAAGGGTCTAGCCGTTGGAGGCACCAAAGAACCATTGTTTGTTATATCCACAGATGTGTATGAAAATGTTATATATACCGGCCAGGGTAAAGATCATCCTGGTTTATACCGTAGAGGCTTGTTTGTAAAACAAGATGAAATTCATTGGATACGGGAAGATCTCACTCTCAACAATGGGGATACACTCTGTGTTATGGCCAGAATTAGGTACAGACAAAAGCTAGAAAAGGCAACGCTTCATAAAACAGCATTGGGTATGTATGTTATTTTTGATGCTCTGCAGTCTGCCATCACTCAGGGTCAGTTTGTTGCCTGGTATGATGCAAATGAATGTTTGGGTAGTGGTGTTATTTCTTAAGTCAAATATATAGTATCTTTAGAGGGCTTATTTTTTATTAGAAATTGCTCCTATCAAAAAATAAAAACATGCTATGAAAAAAACAGTATTACTTCTTTCTTTTTTATTTTTTCAGGTCAATATTGCATACTCGCAAGAAGATGCTCTGGTTTTTTTTGAAGACAAAGAAAACGTAGAGGCGGCCTTAGCAAACCCTATTTCTATTCTAACTCAAAAAGCAATAGATAGAAAACTATTGCATAACACACCCATAGATTCAAGAGACGTACCTGTTAATGAGGCTTATATAACAGCTATTAAAAATATCTTTGGTATTACTGTTTTTGCAAAATCTAAATGGATGAACTGCTTGTATGTTAGGGGAGATTTGCAAAACCTTGAAACCCTTGAAGGGTTAGACTTTGTTAGCCATGTAGAGTTTGCAGACAAGAGCTTAAATCTAGGTCCAATTATTGGTGGCGTAACAGAGGATAAGTTTTTTATAGAAAATCAAACCAAAAGTATTGTGTATGATTATGGCGCGGCTACCAATCAAGTAGAGATGATTGCAGCAAATTTTTTGCACCAGCAAGATTTTACGGGAACTGGTATTGACATTGCTGTTTTGGATAGTGGCTTTCCTGGGGTATTAACAAATCCAGCCTTTGAAACGTTGACAGATCAGGGAAGGCTATTAGGCACCTATAATTTTATAACAAGAGAGGAGTCTACAGATACTTCAAGTTCTCACGGGTCAAAAACCTTTAGTGATATTGGAGGCTATTTAGAAAACGAATTTGTTGGCACCGCGCCAGGCGCCTCTTTTTATCTCTATGTTACAGAAGATGTAACTCAAGAAAACCCAGTCGAGGAGGCTTGGTGGGTAGAAGCCTTAGAACGTGCAGATAGCCTTGGAGTTAGAATTGTTAATACTTCCTTAGGGTATCAAGACTATGACAACCCGGCCTACACCCACTCTTATGAAGATCTAGACGGCTTTACAACCATTGCTGCAAGGGGTGCTAATCATGCCTTTGATAAAGGAATGCTGTTATTAACCTCTGCCGGAAATGATGGCCAATCTTTCGGTTTTGTTGCAACTCCTGCAGATGCTCCAGGATGCTTTAGTATAGGCGCTGTAGACCAAGACGGAGTGTATGCTGGTTTTAGCTCTTTTGGTCCTAACAGCTCAGGACTTAGAAAACCAGATGTAATGGCGCAAGGTGTTTCTGCAGCTGTCGTAGATCAAAATGGCGCTGTAGATTTTAATAGCGGTACTTCTTTTAGCTCCCCAATTATGGCAGGAGCTATTGCTAGTTTATGGCAATCAAGACCAGAGGCTACCAATGCACAAATAATGCAAATAGTAAGAGCCTCGGCTCATTTGTTTGACAACCCAACAGATCTTATGGGGTACGGAATACCAAATTTCGAAACAGCCTATAATGCCCTTCAAATTCTTGGAGCTCAAGCTCAGTTTTTAGACATTCAGTTTGCCATGTATCCAAACCCTGCACGAGATGTTGTTTCTTTTAACATACCCTCTGGTATAGATAGCGCAGCGGTTAGTGTCTTTACAACTGCTGGGCAACAGGTATTTTCTTCAGAAATCACACCACAACAAAACACCTTGGATATCTCCGCTATAGCGCCAGGGATTTACATCACAAAGGTAATATCTGGTGGAACTAAAAATTCTTTTAAACTGATAAAAAAATAGTGGAAAATAGAATTACAAAACTTTTTAAAATACAATACCCACTCATACAAGCTGGTATGATTTGGAATAGCGGCTGGAAACTAGCAAGCGGTGTGAGTAATGCGGGCGGTTTGGGTATTATTGGCGCAGGATCCATGTATCCAGATGTATTACAAGAACATATTACAAAATGTAAGGCGGCTACCTTAAAACCATTTGGGGTGAATGTGCCTATGTTGTATCCTAACATTGAAGAAATTATTGAAATCATTATTAAGGAAAAAATTCCTATCGTTTTTACATCAGCAGGAAACCCTAAAACTCATACTGCGCGTTTAAAACAGCACGGTATTACAGTGGTGCATGTTGTTAGTAGTGTGAAGTTTGCTTTAAAAGCACAAGATGCAGGAGTAGATGCCGTAGTTGCAGAAGGGTTTGAGGCAGGAGGCCACAATGGCCGTGATGAGACCACTACCTTTACCTTGTTGCCCATGGTCAAAGAACAGATACGTGTCCCACTAATAGCAGCTGGTGGTATTGCCAACGGTAGGGGTATGTTAGCTGCAATGATTTTAGGGGCAGATGGGGTGCAAATAGGTAGTAGGTTTGTGGCAAGTCACGAGAGTAGCGCGCATCAAGCCTTTAAACAAGAAGTTGTTAAAGCAAAAGAAGGGGACACCCTTTTAACTTTAAAAGAACTTGCGCCTGTACGCCTTCTTAAAAACAAGTTTTTTGATCAAGTAATGGAGCTATATAAAACAAATCCAAGCAAAGAACAACTCACCGAGCTTTTGGGCAGAGCAAGAGCAAAACGTGGTATGTTTGAGGGTGATCTGCAAGACGGTGAGCTAGAAATAGGTCAAGTAGCAGGGCTTATACATCAAATTAAGCCTGCTGCTGAAATTGTTAGTGAAATTATAGAAGAGTTCAATACATTAAACGCCTTGAGGGTGGTTATATAATACCTTTTAGTAAAAGATCTTTCAGATTAATAAAACTCACAGGATACTAGTATCTTTGAAAAAAAACAGAACAGATGCCATTAAATAATAATGATATTTTTAAAAAATTACGTGTAGCTCATAAACTACGCGATGACGATATTGTAAAGATATTGGAGTTGGTTGATTTTAATGTTACCAAGAGTGAGTTAGGGGCTTTGTTTAGAAACGAAAACCACCCAAAATATGTTGAATGTGGTGACCAAATCCTACGTAATTTTTTAAACGGACTAATTGTTCATCTTCGAGGGCCTATGCCCAAGAAAACAGTAAAGCCTAAACCACAAAACTAGATACGCTTAGCCCATTAATTTGGATGCTAATTTATCAGTCAAGCACATTTTAAAAAATTAGTGCAATCTGATAACATTTATTATTTTTGCATCACTTTTGAGGTAATGTATTATTGCCAAATTTTTTAGTAATTAAATAGATACCCCCTTCACGGGCATAAATATGAATTTACACGAATATCAAGGAAAAGAAGTATTAAATAGTTTTGGTGTTACTATCCAACGTGGAATTGTAGCACACACACCTGAAGAAGCAGTGGCAGCAGCCAAAAAATTAACCCAAGAAACCGGAACAGGTTGGCATGTTATCAAAGCTCAGGTTCATGCAGGTGGACGTGGTAAAGGTGGTGGAGTAAAACTGGCCAAAAATCTTGATCAGGTAAGAAGTATTGCCGATGATATTATTGGTATGAACCTTATCACACCTCAAACCAGTGCAGAGGGTAAAAAAGTACACCAAGTACTTGTTGCCGAAGATGTGTATTACCCTGGTGATAGCGAGCCAGAAGAATATTATATAAGTGTGCTGTTAAATCGTGTAACAGGTAAAAACATGGTTATGTATTCTACAGAAGGTGGAATGGATATAGAAACTGTTGCCGAAGAAACACCACATTTAATTTTTCACGAAGAAATTGATCCTGCAACAGGATTACTTCCTTTTCAAGCAAGAAAGGTTGCTTTCAATCTTGGATTAAGCGGTATGGCTTTCAAGCAAATGACAAAGTTTGTAACTGCTCTTGTAAAAGCCTATGAGTCTAGTGATTCATCAATGTTTGAAATTAATCCAGTTTTAAAAACTAGCGATGATAAAATTATCGCCGTTGATGCTAAAGTAAGTATTGATGATAATGCTTTGTATCGTCACAAGGATTATGAGGCTATGCGTGATTTACGCGAAGAGAATCCAGTTGAGGTAGAAGCAAGAGCGGTAGGTTTAAACTATGTTGATCTTGACGGAAACGTTGGTTGTATGGTAAATGGTGCAGGACTTGCAATGGCTACCATGGATTTAATTAAACAAGCAGGTGGTGAGCCAGCAAACTTCTTAGATGTAGGAGGTACTGCAGATGCAGAGCGTGTTGAGGCTGCCTTTAACCTAATTTTAAAAGATCCAGCTGTAAAAGCAATTTTAGTAAATATATTTGGAGGTATCGTAAGGTGTGACCGTGTTGCACAAGGTATTGTAGATGCATACAGAAACATGGGTACCATTAACGTACCAATTATTGTTCGTTTGCAAGGAACCAATGCAGATATAGCTAAAGAATTAATTGATAATAGTGGCCTGGATGTACAAAGCGCTATTGAGTTTCAAGAAGCAGCAGATAAAGTACAAGCTGTTTTAGGATAATACTGCTTATAAATTTATTAAAAGCCTTGGATTTATCCAGGGCTTTTTTATTTTAAGTATTTCTTCCTCTTCGCCTTCTTGGGCCGTCTTGTGAGGGTCTTTCTGTATTTCTTGGTGCTCTTACTAGAGGAGTTCTTTTTTCAAGCTCAGGGGCTTGAGGGGGCGTCTGTCCAGCATATGAGTTGTTGTTTGAATCAGAGACAGCTTCTTGTAGTTCTTTAACCTCTTCTGGTGTTAAATCACGCCATGTACCAAGCTCAAGATTTCCTAGATTGATATTCATGATTCTAATACGCTTTAAAGTAAGTACTTCGTACTCAAGATACTCACACATTCTTCGTATTTGACGGTTGAGCCCTTGAATAAGTATGATTTTAAAGGCAAACCTACTAAGGCGTTCTACATGACAATTTTTGGTAGTAGTTTCTAGTTCTGCTATAGGTATACCGCTACTCATTCTTCTGATAAAATCATCGGTAACGGGTCTATCTGTGGTGACAATGTATTCTTTTTCGTGCTTATTTCCTGCTCTTAATATTTTATTTACAATATCTCCATCGTTGGTCATTAGAAGTAACCCCTCACTAGGTTTGTCTAGACGTCCTACATGAAAAATACGCTCTTTATGTCCAATAAAATCTACCACGTTTCCTTCCACTCTTTGATCTGTAGTGCACGTGATATCAACGGGTTTGTTTAAGGCAATGTATACTAAGTTTGTGTTTTTTGTAATTAAATGCCCATCAACATGTATTAGATCACCAGGCATGGCCCTGTCTCCAAGACTAACAGCGCTGCCATTAAGTGTAACACGCCCCTGTTCTATAAAAACATCTGCTTTACGTCTAGAGCAGTACCCACTATCACTAATGGCTTTATTGAGTCTTATAGAATCTGGATGATTTCCCATGGGGCAAAGATAGGTATACTTCTAGAAAAAGTCTTGTATTTTTTGTAGATGATAACTACCGAAATTTTAAAAATATCAGCCACTTTTTAGTATTTTGCAGGTGTTAAAACCTCTCTTTTGAAAGATACATTTACTCATAAAGGCATGCGGAAAAAACTGGTGGAAACCCTCGAGAAAAAAGGGATTACTAACCCAGCTGTTTTGCAGGCTATAAATACCATCCCTAGGCATTTGTTTATGGATAGTGGTTTTATAGATCATGCCTATGTAGATAAAGCATTTCCTATTGCTGCAGATCAAACCATATCTCAGCCCTATACCGTTGCAAGACAAACAGAACTGCTTGAGGTAGTAAAAGGATCTAAAATTTTAGAGATAGGAACTGGAAGCGGTTACCAAACAGCCGTATTACTTGAAATTGGTGCTGTTGTGTATAGTATAGAGCGTCAAAACAAGCTTTTCAAAAAAGCAGAAATTTTTTTTAAAAAACAAAAATACACTCCCAAGAAACTCATATTTGGGGATGGGTATATTGGTCTTGAGACAGAAGCCCCTTTTGATGGTATTGTTGTGACTGCTGGTGCTCCTTTTGTGCCAAAACCATTATTAGCTCAATTAAAAATAGGAGGAAAGTTGGTAATTCCTGTGGGAGAGAAATCTCAAATAATGACCGTTTTTACAAGAACTTCACAAACAGCTTTTGATAAAGAAACGTTTGGGGAGTTTAGATTTGTGCCCTTGCTTGAAAATAAAAATTAAAGGCTAATGGTCTTATTTTTTATAGGCCTAAAAAATCTAAAAATTTCAATCCAAAGACTAAATTTCCATTTTGTATGCCATTAAAGTTGGATAGGACATAATCTAAACGTAACAGCCGATAGCTGCCAAAGCCAAGATTGTCTATTCCTATAGAGAATTCTGAATAGGGTTTTCTCTCTTGTGTTGCAAGTAGGTGTGCCCCCACCACTAGGTTGAAGTTTAATCTATTGACTCCCGGAATTTTACCTAAAACCCAACCTTTAAAAT
Organism: Bacteroidota bacterium; assembly: GCA_018656255.1. GTDB lineage: Bacteria > Bacteroidota > Bacteroidia > Flavobacteriales > Flavobacteriaceae > Patiriisocius. The sequence goes on along the minus strand of JABHYI010000168.1, from coordinate 3,437 downwards.
CATGTTCTAGGTGTCCTTCCATATAGCTCTTATTGGTGCTAAAATCATAGTAGGGTAGGGTGTTAAAAACATTGGTGTAGTTTGCCCTTGTGCCTACTTGTGTTTGGTTCCCATTAAAATGTTGGTAGTCTATAAATGATATATCATCTGCACTGAAAAATGTTCCAGCCTTTACCCTGTAATAAAAATCACCTTTGTTTGCAACACTAAAGTTTTGATACATTTCTGTTCTTAGTTGTGTGTAGTTATAGCCTCTTTTAGAGGCTCCAAGTCCATTTTCAAGGGTAATATCAATTCTTGGATACCGCCCATTACCAATATTAATTTTCCTGTCTGGAATTGAGACATACTTTTGTCCAAAGACAACACGCGCTGTAATTTGTGATTTAAATACTTGGTGCTGCTCCACAGATAATGTGGTAAAATCTTCCGGGGCTATTGGGTTGTTTGAGCTATACTGCTGTTCTTTATTATTTATATAGTAATGGTCAGAGTTGTTAAAAAGGGAGCTTCTTTTCTCATAACCAATTTTTGCAAATACCTCTAGGCCATTAAAAAGTTCTTGACGGTATTTTATTTGTGCAAAATCAAGGTTATATCCTTTAAGGTAATTGCTCTCAAAAAATAAAGTAGAGATACTATTTATTAGGGGTGAAATAGGCTCGCTGTCATTAAACTGGGTTAGCTTAGTTCCTCCAGAGAGTGTAATTCTTAAATTATTTTTGCTATTAAATTTTTTGGTAATACCTGCTGTAAATCTCAGTCTATCTTCGGCTAGCCCATAGGTAGCATTTAGGTTCATAGATAACCACTTTGTTCTGTTTTCTGTATACCATTTAAAAAAAGTCACGCCTATTTTACTAGTATACCCCTGTATGGTGTTAAAAGAAGCCCCTGCGCCAGGCCCTTTATAGTTTAGTCTCCATTTATTAGAGGTATTTCTATAGGTATACCCTAATAAGGGATCTGTAATATTAAACTTATTTGACACGCGATCTAGCGAGTCGAGGTATGGTTTTGATTTTTTTAATTCTTGAAGACTGTCCTTTTTTATGTAATCATTAAGTTCTTCATTTGTGAGTGGTACTGGGCGTATTGTGTTCCAAAAAAGACTATCTTTTTTATTGGCTTTTGGTTCAAAAGACAACACCTGGTTGCTAAAAGAGCGTTTACTGAAATTAGGTTCAAAATCATAATTACTGTACCCACATGTATAGCGGCCATCGCCATTTAGCCCCATAAAACCAAAGCCAAAATCAAGGGTTTGAGATAATTTTACCCAAAACTTTTGAGTGGTATCATATTTAAAATTTTGTTTAAAGACCAACTCTTTAATAAAAGGAGTTTGTAAAGCAGCTCCTGTTGTGGCTAGATCTATACCATATAATTGCCAATGGTCTTCTACAATGTAAATAACTCCCTTAAAAACCCTGTCATTGGGTCTTTTCGGAATTACTTTAATTTTATTTATGAGCTTGTCTGCTTCATAGAATATACCATCAAGTTTGTACGTATAATAATTAAACGCATTACTAGCAATAGGAGATACTATTGCCGTGTTTAATTCAATCGTATTTTCATAAAAAGAAAATGTTGCATCTTGCGCATTGTTAAAGCTAAAGCCGTTGTCATTACCACTTACTTTACTTGCTATGATACGCTCGTTAAAATTAGCAGGTTGCTGAAATGATATCTTTGAAATAGTTTCAGAAAGATATATAATACCACTTCTTGTAGAATCTAAAGATCCTTCAATTCCTCTTATGCTTTGGCCTAGTATTTTTTCAGGTGCATTTTTTACCTTCCATACTCCTCTAGAATAAAAATCTGCAGTGTATTTGCTTATACTAGCTAAATTTTCTTTTTGCTTTGCTATAGTGGCCCTTATGATTCTGTCTGCGGGATCATCATTGTTATTTATCACAACCTCTTGAAGAGTGGTGGTCTCTGGCTCTAAAGTAATGTTAAGGATATACGGGAAGCTTTCAATGGTTATTTTTTTAGTAACTGTTTTATAGCCTAAAAATTGGTAGACAATAGTATGATTACCTGTATAAGTTAGAGCAAGCTTATAATTACCATCATCATTTGATGTGGTTCCTGTGTAGGAGTTTTCTAGATAGATATTTACATAGGGTATTGCCTGAGCATTGGTGTCTGTTATTTTCCCAACAATTTGAGCTTGTCCAAAAGTAATAATGTGTAATAAAAGTAGGGTTACTAACTGTTTCATAGGCTTATATTATACAGACGAAATACTCTTGGTACTGTTACTCTTTTTGTTGAAATCCACCTTAATTAAGGCACTGCTAAAGCCCTAGTTGTTGAAACTTTTTTTAAGCCTGCTTAAGTCTCTTTTATTGTCACGGTCTTTAATGTCATCTCTTTTGTCAAACTCACGTTTTCCGCGGCAAAGAGCAATTGTAATCTTGGCAAGTCCTTTGTCATTTGTAAATAACACTAGAGGGATTATAGTGAGTCCAGATGTTTTTACATTTTTAAAAAGCTTTTTTAATTCTGTTTTATTTAATAATAGTTTGCGTTCACTCTTTGGGTTATGATTAAAATGAGTTGCATGGCTATATTCTTGCACAGTCATATTAATAACAAATAATTCTCCCCGCTCATTAAATTCACAAAAACTCTCTGCAATAGAGGCTTGACCTTCCCTTATTGCTTTTATCTCTGTGCCTACAAGTACAATACCAGCTGTATATTTATCTAAGATTTCATACTCAAATCTAGCTTTACGGTTTTTTATTTGTATGTTTTTTTGAATGGCCATGTTGTAAAAATAGAACTTATAAAGGGGATTGTTCAATGAAATTTAATTAACCTTCACTCTTTTTGCAGTCGTTTTGTTTTTATTAAGTGTTACGATAAAAACATTGTTGTTCTCACGATCTGCAATGTCTTCATATTTTTTCTCTCCAAGTAGGCTATTTACTAGCTCTGGCGTGGTATTGCTATGCCCAACAATAACAATATTTTTTCCTTTATTGTCTGCTATGAATTTTTCTGAAATTAGCTCTTTAGCTGTGTAGCTAATAATCTCTAAGTTTTGCTCCTTGGCAATGGGTAGGGCAGTTTGCTGTGTTCTTTTGTAATTTGTGCTATACACTGCAGCTATGTTTTTATCTTTAAAAAAAAGAGCCCATTTGTTTGCTCTCTCCAGCCCTTGTAGAGTTAGAGAAGGGTTTTTGTTTGTGGAGTCGCTTCTGTCTTTTTCTGCATGTCTAATAAAATAATATACGCTGGTATTCTCTTTTTCAGAAACGTTTATTTTACCAGATTCTTTACATGCTGCTACTAGCGCTAACACTCCTAGCAGTAGCACTATTGTTTTAATATTTCTCAAGATGCCCATACATTTGTTTTGTGTAAATGTAAAAAATCTAATTTAAAAGCAGTGTATAAAAAAAAGCCGCTTATTGCTA
>JABHYI010000167.1 GCA_018656255.1 Bacteroidota bacterium | reverse complement strand
CTCTATGGCAGGGCCTTGGCTGCGTGACAGAGGGCATTTAGATAATATTTCTAACAACTGTTTGATTGGAGCTGTAAATGCTTTTGGTAAGAAAACAAACTTTGTAAAAAACCAATTGGATGGTGAGTACGGCGGTGTTCCAGACACGGCAAGAGCCTATAAGGCAGCCGGAGTGATGACTGTGGTAATTGGAGATCATAATTATGGAGAGGGATCTTCAAGAGAGCATGCAGCAATGGAGCCAAGACATCTTGGAGTTGCGGCTGTAATTGTAAAGTCTTTTGCGCGTATTCATGAAACAAACCTTAAAAAACAAGGGATGTTGGGTCTAACATTTGCCAATGAGGCAGATTACGATCTTATCCAAGAAGATGACACCTTTAACTTTACAGATATTGCAGATTTTAGCCCAGGAAAGCCATTAACTATTGTCTTACGCCATGCAGATGGTAGTGAAGATACCATTGTGGTTAATCATACCTATAACGATGCTCAAATAGAGTGGTACCGTAAAGGATCTGCGCTTAATTTAATCAAAGAGCAAAACGGTTAATATTATAATGATTTATTAAAAAAAGCTTCCATGAAAATGGAAGCTTTTTTTTTGGTTTAAGATTATCTGCTAATATGTAATTGTTGGTAGGTAACCTGATCTGCTGTATGAATATGCAGGAAATAAGTACCAGGTGGTATGTCTTGGGTAAAGACTGTTTTTTCTACACTACTAGTTGAGCCTTGGTACATTATATTAGAAAACTCATCATAGATATAAATATAGAACGTGCCTTCACCGTGCTCTCTAAAATCTAGCTTAAACGACACATTAGCTGAGTTTGGATAGGGAACTATTTCTAGTGGGTCTAAACAAGTGATGCATGGGCCAGAGTTGTATTGTGTTATTTCTAACCACGAATAGTTTCCCTCTCCGCAGCTATTCTCTGCCCAAACAAGCATCTCTCCCTCATATCCAGCATTTCCAGAAAACACATTGTTGTTTGTGATTGTATTTGTTGGGTTCATTTGCCATGATTGGCTTGTACCATCAATATATGGAACAACATCATTTTGCGTATCAAAGGGCTCTGGAAGTGACCATATATAATTTTCTGCTCCTTGAGCTGGCCCAACACTATAATTGTTAAAAGAACCAAAATGTACATCCTCTAGCCCTAAAATAGCTCCAGGGTTATCTGGTTTTCCAATCCATAGCTCTTTGTTTATTTGATGGTCTTCATAAATGGCTTTAATCCAGGCCTGGTTATTATATGTTTGATTAGTATTTGTTGACCTAACTGTGATAGACTGCTCATCTGAGGTTATAATTTGTAAGGATGCAGACACTTGCCATTGCTTAACATCTGTACTGGCGCATAGGTCAAAATCATAGGTTACAATATCATTAACACAAATAATACTTGGCCCATTTAAACTAGCTTCTTGGTTATAGACACTCGCAGATAATGGATCTTGATCTAGTTCTGCAAACATCCAAGCTACACTTGTTGGTGTGAAAGAAGTATGACCTTGATTGTTTTTTGGTCCATAATAGTTGTCAAAGGGTATTTCATTTGTACACACTAAATCTCGATCTAGGTTTTGTGTCCAATTAAAATCTGGATTTATAAAACCCAATGAACTGATCGTTGGTATAAAAGAATGAACTTGTTCATTTGTGTTTATATCAATGTAAGCTCCTCCAAGGACATCAGAGATTACTCCTGTTAATGTGCCTGACCCAACAGGGTCTGTACCTTCTATAGGATTTGCAAGTTGGTTATATCCATTAAAATACCCTCCGGCAACATTATCCATACTTCCTCTACTATTATTGTTTGCTACAAACTTACTATCATCATCAAAAAAGTTTTTATACCTAGATATCTTTGCGTTTTCTCCAAAAGATGGCATTGTGAAACTCTCAAGGCTACCAACGTGTATATTCCAGCAATTATTTTGAAATGGCCAAGGGGCGCATATCCTTTGATAGGCTCTAACATTTAGGGCTATT
>JABHYI010000181.1 GCA_018656255.1 Bacteroidota bacterium | reverse complement strand
TAATAGAATATGTATCAAAATATTTCACTTTAAAGATAGGAGATGTTATATTTACAGGAACACCTGCAGGAGTGGCTAAAGTAAATCCAGATGATGTGTTAGCAGGGTTTATAGCAGATGAAGAATTTTTTAAAATAAGAATCAAATAATTAATTTCATGGACACACATTATTCTAAAGCTAGTTTAAGCGCAATTGCTGATGGTGATCAGGACTTTATGTCTATAGTGGCCCAAACCTTTTTAGAAGAAATTCCTTCAGATCTTGAGGGACTAACTAAGGCTATAAAGAGTAATAATAAAGAGTTAGCCTATCAGTTTGCGCACAAAATGAAACCAAATTTTGAAATGTTTGGTATTGCGGTGCAAAAAGATGTAAAAAGCATAGAGTCTTGGACCAAATCATCAAGAAGTGAGGCTACGGTTCAAGAAAATATTGACACACTAAACCGTGTGCTTTCTCATGTTTTTGAAGAATTAAAAACAGACTTCCCTACCTAGATGCTAGCAGAAATAATCACCATTGGTGATGAAATACTAATTGGTCAAATCACAGACACTAATTCAGTGTTTATTGCCAAAGAGTTAAATAAAATAGGAGTACAGGTATACCAAATAACCTCTGTACAAGACCAGGGTCAACATATTTTAAATGCCCTTGAAGATGCTAAAAATAGAGTCGATATTGTTCTTTTAACGGGAGGTTTGGGTCCAACAAAAGATGATATTACCAAAAAAACTTTTTTAGAATACTTTCAGGACACCCTGATAGAAAATCCAGTAGTACTACAAAATATAAAAGACATATTTTCCAAATATTTACAGAAAGCTCCATTGCCCTCAAATTTAGAACAGGCCATGGTTCCCTCAAAAGCCATAGTGCTTCAAAACCCTATTGGAACTGCGCCAGGGATGTGGCTTGAAAAAGACAATACCGTTTTTGTGTCTATGCCAGGTGTGCCAATTGAGATGAGAAAACTCATCACAGATCATGTATTGCCTAGAATAAAAACACAGTTTGACAGGCCTTTTATTTACCATAAAACCTTGCTTACTTATGGTAAAGGTGAGAGTGAAATACAAGAAATTATAGCCCCTTGGGAAGATCAGTTACCTACAGATATTAAATTAGCTTATTTGCCCTCTCTAGGTAGAGTTAGACTTCGCTTGTCATCTTCAAGTAGCAATGAACAGACTTTAAAAAATGATGTAGATGCCCAGATGAGTGTTCTTAATGAATTATTAAGTGATATTTCTATAGGGTATGAAGACCAAACTAGCATTCAGGATCAAATAAGTGTAAAACTTCAAAAGCAGCATTGTTTTTTAAGTGTTGTAGAAAGTTGTACCGGTGGCGCTATAGCTGGAGAAATTACAATTTTGCAGGGCGCCTCATCCTACTACAAAGGAGGCATGATTGCCTATGCAACCCAAATAAAGACTGACGTTCTGGGTGTTGATGCTGCGCTTATTGAGAAGCATTCAGTGGTTAGCCTTCCAGTAGCAGAGGCTATGGCTGTAAAAAGTAACATTGTTTTTGATACTCAGTACGCCATTGCAACAACAGGAGTAGCAGGCCCTAAAACGACAGAATCATCTGCAAGGGTGGGTACGGTATGTATAGCTATTGCAAGTCCTAGAGGTGTTTTCTCTGAAGAATTTAACTTCGGAAACTCTAGAGAACGCGTCATTAAAAAGGCAACAAATAAAGCTTTTGAGATGCTTTTAAAAGAAATATCAAAAAACTGAAATCCTTTTGTTGTGCAAACCAATAATATTAATTAAATTTGCACCCTGATTAAAAATAACTAAATATTATACAAATGTCTAGAGTTTGTGAGCTTACCGGAAAGAGAGCAATGGTTGGAAACAACGTTTCTCACGCGATGAATAAAACAAAGCGCAAGTTTAATGTAAACTTAAAGAAAAAGCGTTTTTACATACCAGAAGAAGACCAGTGGATTACCCTTAAGGTATCTACATCGGCTTTAAAAAATATTAACAAGAGAGGAATCTCTGCAGTTGTTAAAGAAGCTCGCGAAAAAGGTTTTTTAAACAAATAATTGCATAACGCTTAACGTCAATTACAATGGCTAAAAAAGGAAACAGAGTACAGGTTATATTAGAATGTACAGAGCACAAAGAATCAGGACAACCTGGAACTTCTCGTTACATTACTACAAAAAACAAGAAGAACACACCAGATAGAATGGAGTTGAAGAAATTCAATTCTGTCTTAAAGAAAATGACTGTTCATAAAGAAATTAAATAATTATTCTTTTTATATTTTAAAAAGATAAAAACTATACGTTATGGCAAAGAAATCAGTTGCATCGTTACAAACAGGATCAAAGCGTTTAACCAAAGCTATCAAGATGGTTAAATCTGAAAAAACAGGTGCTTATATCTTTACAGAGGCTATCATGGCTCCAGACCAGGTAAGTGGTTGGTTGAGTAAGAAATAAATAATACCTTTTTCAAAATTAATAAGAAGCCACTTTTAAAGTGGCTTTTTGTATATCACTATGTTTGCAGTACAAACATCTTGTATATAAGCTAAAGTAGCGCTATTTTTGATATATACTTAAAGGTGCCAATACGATAACAGATCATGAGCTTTTTTAAAAAAATATTCAGCAAAGAAAAAAAGGAAACCCTAGACAAAGGTCTTGAGAAATCTAAGTCTTCTTTTTTCAATAAATTAAACAAAGCCGTTGCAGGTAAAAGCAGCGTAGATGATGATGTGCTTGATATGCTAGAAGAGGTTCTTGTATCTAGTGATGTTGGAGTAACTACAACCCTTAAAGTAATAACGCGTATAGAGGCTCGTGTGGCCAAGGATAAATATGTAGGTACAGGTGAGCTTAATGCGATACTTCGTGAAGAAATTGCAGGGCTTTTAAGCGAAATTGATTCAGGAAATGCTACAGATTTTGAGGTTCCCAAGCATGAAAGTGGTCCACATGTAATTATGGTAGTAGGGGTTAACGGTGTTGGTAAAACCACCACTATAGGTAAATTAGCAAATCAATTCAAAAATCAAGGCTTACATGTAGTTTTGGGCGCCGCAGATACCTTTAGAGCTGCAGCGATTGATCAATTACAAGTCTGGGCAGATCGCACAGATGTTCCCCTTATAAAGCAAGATATGGGGAGTGATCCTGCAAGTGTCGCTTTTGATACTTTGCAAAGCGGCGTTCAGCAAAAAGCAGATGTCATTATTATTGATACCGCAGGACGTTTGCACAATAAAGTAAACCTGATGAACGAGCTTACTAAAATAAAGCGCGTAATGCAAAAAGTAGTGCCAGATGCACCACATGATGTGCTTTTGGTTT
>JABHYI010000158.1 GCA_018656255.1 Bacteroidota bacterium | reverse complement strand
TTTGACACCATTTTACAACAAAAAGAGGGTTTTTCTCCCTATGTATGGGAGGATAAAGCAAAAGAACTTCTGGAGAACAACCCTATACTTAAAATAGAGTTTGAAACTAAGAAAAAATCAGAACCTGTATTTGCCAATAATTGGTATGCACAATTAGATTGGCTTCACAAGCATTCTCCAAACTATGAGCAAAACCATTTAAGATACCCTATCATTAGGGTGGGTGGTTAGATACTCTTTAGGGAATAGAAGTTTTATATTCTCATAAGACTCTGTGAGTGCTTTTTGAGATTTTGCAAAGTTTTTCCAACGTGCTTTGGTTATGTCTTCTTCAATTTGTGGGGTTAAATCTCCCTTGTAGTTTGTGTACATCTCATACCAATATGTTACTTTGAGTTTTAGTTTATCATTACGTTTAAAAACATGATATGTTTTGGCAATAAACTTTCGCAGCTCTAGATCTTGAACCCCAGTTTCTTCTTGGGTCTCTCTCAAAGCAGCAGCTTGATAAGACTCATCTTTCTCAACCTTCCCTTTGGGTAAATCCCATTTTCCGTTACGGCGTATAAAAAGGATTTCCTTTTTTGCATTAAAAACCAAACCTCCACCTGCAAAAACTACAGGTAGCTTTTTTAATAAAAACTGTTCTAATTTCTCCTCATTTTTATGATATAAATTAACATACAACAAAGAACCATCATTGATTTTACGAATCAATTTTTTGAACTTCACCTCTTTTAATGGTATGGTTGTATACTGCTTCCCAATATTTTTTTTGGTAGACAATATAATTGGCAGGTCATTGACAAAAACTTTATACATTTGCAGTTATGATATTAAATAAGGAGACCGCCCAAAAGACAGCCGAATTATTACTGCAAATTAATGCAATAAAACTACAACCACAAGAGCCTTTTACTTGGGCCTCTGGATGGAGCTCACCAATCTATTGTGATAACCGCATAACACTGTCCTACCCTGCTATAAGAAATTACATAAGAGAACACATAGCCTCTCAAATAGAGACCCTATACGGAAAGCCAGATGTTATTGCTGGTGTTGCTACTGGAGCCATAGGCATTGGTATGTTGGTCGCAGACTACCTTAACTTACCTTTTTGCTATGTTCGTCCAGAGGCAAAAAAGCATGGAAGACAAAACAAAATTGAAGGAATGGTGCAAGAAAATCAAACCGTAGTGGTGGTAGAAGATTTAATTTCTACAGGAAAAAGTAGCTTAGTAGCTGTAGAGGCGCTAAGAGAAGCTAATTTAAACGTCAAGGGAATGCTTGCTATTTTCTCATACGGTTTTGACCTAGCAGATGAAAATTTCCGTAAAGCCAATATAACCCTTAACACACTTAGTAACTACGAACATCTGTTACTAAATGCCGAGAAATCACATTTTATTTCATCCTCAGAGAGCAAGCAACTCAGCTCTTGGAGAGAAAATCCAGCCACTTGGACTGGTAAATAAAAAAAGGCGTGATTTATAAAATCACGCCTTTTTTAAATAAACTGGTTACATACTTAGCTTGTTTTAAAAGGCAAATAAGGGCTTTTTATAAAGGTAACTAAGCTGCTTATTATTCCGTAGAAGAAATAATATATTGCTAAAGTAACGTATAGCTTGGCTAAAATTGCCACTACACCAACGTACCCCCATAATACAGCATACAAACCGCTAAGACTCCAAGGGTCACCAGCAGTTAATGTAGGGTCCCATGCAGACCAATCTGCCAAAACACCACCAACAAACCCAAGGTTTAAAAGCTCAGTGAGTGAAGCAACTGCAGCCATTGGAAGGGCATATGCATATGAAATATTATCTGTCCAGCCTGTCATAACACCTCCAGAAATATCTAGTGAAGTGGCCCATGTAAGTGTCATGCAAATAGCTCCAAACAGGGCAACTAATGCGCCAACATGGCCTAGTAGCTTAATGTTAGCTACTGCCAAGTCTCTAAAAACAAAATCTACAATAGAACTTTTGGAGCTAGCCAGGCTATCTCCGGTAGATCTTACTACCTGTGCAATAGGGAATGCCGCATATACCCAGATAAGCATAGAAAGTACATTACCTACAATAGCTGAACCTTCACCCATGTCGCCATTCCAGATTGGAGATAGAACATACATTAGAGAAGTAAGTAAAATAACAAGTGCAGATACTGTGTAGAATTTTCCTGTCCAGTTTGCAACATTGTGTTCTGAATCTTCTACCATTGAATTAAAATTATTCATTGGGAGTTTGCTGTTGATCATTTTTGGTAGATCAAAAAGCTGAGTTAAAATTTTTTCCATAGTGGTTAATTAATAGATTATTAAATTAGTAAAGTTGTTATTATCAGCAAAGTAGCATAATTGTTTTAATAAAAAACCAATATTTTAACATATTTATTAACTTAACATTAACAATTTTATAAAATTTTTAAACAATTAGTAATAAAAAATAAAGTGATTATCTCAAAATGATCTTCATTTTTTTAACTATTGTAGGCAACTTAAAATAATATTTTAAAAATTAATTTTATCTTGCAAAGCACAAATAATAAAGTCTCATGGAACTAAATAGCAAAAAAGTAATTGTACAAAAATCTGCCTCAGCTCTTTGCGCTCACTTAAGTGATGTGAAAAACTTTGAGCAACTAATGCCAGAGAATATTAGCAAGTTTGAAGTAATTCGAGAAGATGCTTTTATTTTTGCTATAATGGGTATGCCAGAAATTGCTTTGGAGGTAAAAGAGATCATAAACCCAAACAAAGTAACCCTGGGTGCAATTAGTGATAAAATTCCTTTTACTCTTATTGGAAACATAGAAGCCAAAGACGACAACTCCTCATTGATTGAATTACAGTTTCAGGGAGACTTTAATCCTATGATGGCAATGATGGTAAAAGCTCCGGTAAGTAAGTTTATAGAAACACTCGCTTCAAATTTAGAAACAATTTAAAAGTGATATTTTATTTCTTTTAGATTGTAGGTATCTCTCTGTGAGGCTTCATTCTCTAAGACTAGTAGGCCAGATTTTGTGACACCTCTTAGTATGGCATTAAAAGGAACCTTGGTATTTGTAGAAAAAACAGCTACTGTGTCCAGTCTAAACAAGTCTTGATTATAGGAGTTGAAAATTGCTTCAAAATCTTGATTCTCTACACGAGTTAATTGTATTTTTAATTGTAGCAACAATACCTCCAGGACCAAAGAGATATCAAAAGAGTTTCCGCTAGCCAGTCTCAAAGAACTTGCCAATGGAAGGTTTTTAAATTGCATTTCATTTACATTTATTCCAATACCAATTATAGCGGAGTCTAAATGTGTTCCCTTGGTCGTGTTTTCAATTAATATTCCGCAACATTTCTTACTTCGTGACATAATGTCGTTAGGCCACTTTATACTTATTTCAGGTATTTTTAAATGCTTTAGGGTGTAAAAAACAGCTAGTGAGACAGCCATTGAAACATACCATTGTTGTGAGATTTGAAGACCCTCAAAACGCTTAAAAACACTTAGGGTAAGGCTATTGTTGGGCTGAGAATGCCACTGGGCATCTACTTGACCTCTTCCTTTTGTTTGTTTGGAAGTTACTACCACTGTATAATCTTTTAAAAAACAAGTCTTAGCCAAGTCTTTTAAGTACGTATTGGTGGATGGGGTGGCACTAAGTTTGATTATATTCACGAGTGACAATTTAAGATTTTATTATAGATGCAAAACACTTATAACAAACAAAAAGTAATAACTTTGCATAAACAAAACGTTTGAATGACCAAAAAAGAAAAAAATACAGACCTCCTTATTACACATATTATTAGAGGAATTGAAGAAGTTAAAGGACAAGATATTGAAATTCTTGACCTTAGAGAAATCGAAAATACAGTTACAGATTATTTTATTATTTGTAATGGTACTTCTAACACTCAGGTAAATGCTATTGTAAGTTCTGTACAAAAAATAGTGAGTAAAGCTTTAAAAGAAAAAGCTTGGCATATAGAAGGAAGTGAGAACTCTGAATGGATTCTTATGGACTATGTTCACGTTGTGGTTCACGTTTTTCAAAAACACATTAGAGATTTTTATGACATTGAAGGCCTATGGGGTGATGCAAAGTCTGTCAAAATCGAAACTTCTCATTAAAAAACAGTAAAGCCACATGGCAAACGATACAAAAGATTCCAAGGACAATAAAAACAAAAAACCTGATCTAAAAAAACCAAAATTTAGCCCATATTGGATATACGGTTCTATTTTTGTTATTTTCTTAGCACTGCAACTCTCTGGTGGCAGCAACTTTTCTCAAACAAAAAAAACAAGCCAAGCAGAGTTTGAAAATTATTTGAGACAGGGAGATGTTCAAAAAGTTGAGATTGTAAACAAAAAAGTAGCCAAAGTGTATCTCACACAAGAGGCAAGATCTCAGGGAGTACATACTAAAAATAAACCAAAAGGACTCTTAACACCTGGAGCCAATGACCCTACCTATGAGTTTGAGTTTGGTGATCTTCAAAATTTTGAAAATAATTTTCAAATTATAAAAAGAGAAAACAATTTGGACACCCAAATTATCTGGAACACAGAGACCAATCTTTGGGGTGAAGTTATTGTAGGACTACTTCCTTTTATAGTAATCATTGGTATTTGGATTTTTATTATGAGACGTATGTCTGGCGGCGGCGCTGGCGGCGGCGCTGGAGGTCAAATTTTCAACATCGGAAAATCTAAAGCTAAATTATTTGATGAAAAATTAGATGTAAAAACATCCTTTAAAGATGTTGCAGGTCTTGAAGGAGCAAAAGAAGAGGTACAAGAAATTGTAGATTTTTTGAAATTCCCA
>JABHYI010000079.1 GCA_018656255.1 Bacteroidota bacterium | reverse complement strand
CTGGAAAAATTATTAATATTGTAGGATAAAAAAATAGCACACTTTTTGCAGTATGCTAAATAATTAAAATTACAAATTCTTATGATGGGATATTATATCGTTGCGGGACTTATCTTTTTGGCGAGTTCTTATATTAGCAAAAAATTAAAAAACAAGTTTAAACACTATTCTAAAATACAGTTAAAAAATGGCATGAGTGGCAGAGAAATTGCCGAAAAAATGCTTGCCGATAACTCAATTACAGACGTAGATGTAATTAGTGTTAGTGGTCAATTAACAGATCATTACAACCCCTTAAACAAGACTGTAAATTTAAGTCAATCTGTATACAATCAGCGAAATGCCGCAGCGGCAGCTGTTGCAGCCCATGAAGTTGGTCATGCTGTGCAGCATGCCACAGCCTATAGCTGGCTTACCCTAAGAAGTAAAATTGTTCCTGCCGTTGGCATTGCCAGTAAGTTGTCAAACATTGTTATAATGATTGGTCTAGTACTCTCTGGTACAGGGTCTATTTTTGGCACTAATATATTTCTATTAGGGATTGTTTTATTTGCAATAACCACAGCTTTCTCTATCATTACCCTACCCGTTGAGTATGACGCAAGTAATCGCGCCTTGGCCTGGCTTGAAAAAGAGCGCATTGTCACAAATGAAGAATTAGCCGGCTCAAAAGATGCTTTAAAATGGGCAGCTAGAACCTACCTAGTAGCCGCTTTAGGGTCTTTGGCAACCTTACTGTATTTTATAATGATGTTTCTCAATAGAAGATAGCCTAGCAAAGCATTACGCTATATTATTTAAGAAAGCCTGTTCAAAACTAATTTTAAACAGGCTTTCTTTTTATGACATGAAAAACCTTAGCCAACAACATTCATTGGGTTGTAACCCAAATACGGGACTTCGGTTTCTGTAAAGTGAATACCAAATTCTTGCAACTCTTTTAGAATTGGCTCATACACTTCTTTGTTTAACGGTAATTGTACACCAGGGGTTGTAATTTCTTTATTTAATATTCTAAGAGCTGCAATAGCAACGGGCAAGCCAACAGTTTTTGCCATTGCAGTGTAGTCTTGGTCATCGCCAATGGCAACCATCTTACTATCTATTTGGTATTTTTTACCCTCTAGTTCATAGCCAAACTTATGGTACATTACAATCATGTCTTTATCATCTGGAGCCAAACTCCAGCTATCCATAAGTATTTTTTGTAGTCCTTGTGCTGGTGTAGCATCCTTAATACCAAGGGTTTTGGTTGGGTTTAAGATATCAAGATCTTCAATTTTATTCCACATTAAATCATCTTGGTCAATTTTAAGGCTATGTCTTAACTTCAGTTCAACACTATCTGTGGGTGAATAGGGTAAAAAGCTATTTACAAATTCACGATAACTTAAGTTTTCTGAGTTTGGAATACTGTAAGTGTCATCTGTCATTCCAAGATGTACAAACATATTCCAGGCCTTACTAAACCCTACCCTACGTATGGTTCCTCTATAGAGGGTGAGAATATCTTCAAGACCATATACACTTTGATACTTTAGGCTATTTCTATTTGCATATACCTCAAATTTTCCATAGCCTTCAACTTCAATAAATTCTGTTCTTCTAAAAAGTCTATTGTATGGTATGTATTTAAACTTTCCTTCTTGTATAAACTCTGCAGCGCCTCCTTGACCTGCCAATACCACATTGCGAGGATTCCAGGTAAATTTATAATTCCAAAGGTTGTTGTCACTCTGGGGAGCAACCAGACCTCCTGTAAAGCTCTCAAATAAGAGCATTTTGCCTCCTTTATCTTTTATACTGTCTATAACTTGCATGGCGCTCATATGATCAATGCCAGGGTCAAGCCCAATCTCGTTCATAAACACAAGTCCTTTTTCTTTAGCCACCTGATCTAGTTGTTGCATATCATCGCTAATATAAGAGGCTGTAACCAAATGTTTTCCGTAAGAAATACAATCTCGAGCTACTTCTATATGGAAACGAGCAGGAAGCATAGAGATAACAACATCACTATCTTTAACAGCTTGTTTACGCTGCTGCTCATCAAAGACATCTAACAAAATGCCGCGCCCATTAGGATGACCACTGGTAAGCTTTTGTGCATTTTCAATATTGATGTCTCCAATGGTCAAGAATAAATTTTCTGCAGCACTTTTGTCTAATAAATACTTAATTAAACTTGTTGCAGAGCGACCGGCGCCTATAATTAATATGTTTCTCATCTATTTGGTTTTAATTATCTTTATAGTGCTGTAAAGACATTGACGAAAATACAAATTTGTACCATACACTATGATAAAATACCATAAAAATATAGTCATAATTGCTAGTCTTTTGGCAATGCTTGCAATTGTAATGGGGGCTTTCGGTGCCCATGGTCTTAAGCCATTGATTTCCCCAGATTCATTGGCCGTTTTCCAGACAGGTGTGACCTACCAGATGTATCATGCATTGGCTTTATTAGCCTTAGCATTGATTCCTGGATTAGAGATAAAAAAAGTAAAAGGAGTTTTCAGGTTTTTTGTTTTTGGAACGTTCTTTTTTTCTGGCTCTTTATATTTTCTTGCACTTAAAAGTGTCTTGCCATTTTCTGTTTCTTTTCTTGCTCCCGTGACTCCTATTGGAGGCTTGCTACTTATATTTGGTTGGGCTTTATTAGCATATAGTGTTATTAAAATGAAATAGAGTAGTATGCCACTAGCTTTCGGGTTTTTATAGAGCCTGTTGTGGGATAACTTATTAACACTCAGTTTGGATAATTAAGGTGATATAGTATTATTACTTATGTATGTTTTGTTATTTTTGCTACACAACAATTAAAAAAAAGTATGGCGGCTAGTAACCAAACTACAAACACGATTTCTATTAATCAATATGGAATCAAAAATGCAAAAGTTAACTATCAACTTTCTGCAAAACAACTTCACCAACAATCATTACAAAAAGGACAGGCAAAACAGGCAGATAACGGTGCGCTTGCAGTAAATACTGGCGAGTTTACCGGGCGTTCTCCCTTAGATCGGTTCATTGTTAAAGATGCTGTCACGCAAGACAAAGTGTGGTGGGGGGATATCAATATTCCTTTTGATGCAGACAAATTTGAAGCATTGTATGATAAGGTAACAGCCTATCTATCTGATAAGGAAGTATATGTTCGTGACAGTTATGCTTGTGCAGATCCACAATACAAATTAAATATACGGGTTATCAATGAGTATCCATGGTCAAACATGTTTGCATATAACATGTTTTTACGCCCAACAGCAACTGAGCTAGAAGGGTTTGATCCAGAGTGGTTGATTGTAAACGCACCTGGTTTTATGGCAGATGCAGCTGTTGATGGAACACGTCAACACAATTTTGCAATCTTAAATTTTGAGAGGAAAATAGCTTTAATAGGAGGTACTGGTTATACAGGAGAAATTAAAAAAGGAATTTTTTCTGCTTTAAATTTCATCTTACCGGTTTATAAAAACACTTTACCTATGCACTGTTCTGCCAATGTAGGTGAGGACGGCCAAACGGCGATATTCTTTGGTTTGTCTGGCACAGGAAAAACAACCCTCTCTGCAGACCCTCAACGAAGGCTAATTGGTGATGATGAGCATGGTTGGACCGCAGAAAACACTGTCTTTAATTTTGAAGGCGGTTGTTATGCAAAGGTGATTAATCTTTCTGCAGAAAATGAGCCAGATATCTTTAAAGCAATCAAATCTGGAGCAATACTAGAAAATGTGATCATGGATGATCAAGGTGTCGTAGACTATACAAACATCTCAATAACTCAAAACACACGTGTTAGTTATCCAATTACTCATATTGATAATATACAGCAGCCTTCTTTAGGGAAGAATCCTAAAAATATATTTTTCTTAACCGCAGATGCTTTTGGTGTCTTGCCTCCAATTGCTAAATTAACTCCTGGACAGGCGGCTTATCATTTTATAAGTGGTTATACGGCTAAGGTTGCAGGAACAGAAGCAGGAGTAACAGAGCCTCAGCCAAGTTTTTCAGCATGTTTTGGTGCGCCATTTATGCCTTTACATCCAACAAAATATGCCGAAATGTTAAGTCAAAAAATGACCAAGGCAGGAGTAAATGTTTGGCTAGTAAACACGGGTTGGACTGGCGGCCCTTACGGGGTTGGAACAAGAATGAAATTAAAGTATACCCGTGCTATGATAACCGCTGCTATGGACGGCTCTTTAGATGCTGCCAATAAAGATAACTATCACGTTCACTCTGTCTTTGGTTT
>JABHYI010000172.1 GCA_018656255.1 Bacteroidota bacterium | reverse complement strand
CCTGGAGCTAAGCTCCCAAAAGCAGTTGCAGTTTTAGACCCTAAAAGAGATGATTGCTCATACCCCTACAAGGAGCTATGTGGATGTGGTGTAGGGTTTAAACTCATACAAGCACTTGGTGCGCAACGCGGGCAAACCATTGAAGATTTACTGCTGTATCTAGACCTTGTTGCTACGGCTATTGGCGCAGATATTGTTCCTGTTACGGGAGAAAACAGAGTGTTGGCCTATTATGGCCTTCAGGTAATTAACAGCAACCCTAGAGTGGGATACCAAGCCATATTAAAACAGGTCAACAAAAGCACCTTGACCATTACAGATGTTGTTTTTATTATAGCACCAAGAATTAATGCTGCCGGTAGGATGAAACACGGAAATCATGCCGTTAGATTACTAGTAGAGGCGGACCTGGAAAAAGCAGCTCAATGGGCCAGTGAAATAGAACTCTTTAATGCAGATAGAAAAGATGCAGATAAACAAATCACTAAAGAAGCTTTAGCGCAAATCACCCAAGCCAACGAACAGGAAAATAATACAACAGTTGTCTATAAAGAGCATTGGCATAAAGGAGTTATAGGCATTGTAGCTTCTAGATTAATAGAGACCTACTATCGCCCCACCTTAGTGTTTACAAAAAGTGGAGATAAGTTAGCGGCATCTGCACGATCTGTAAAAGGGTTTGACGTATATAATGCTTTGGAGGGCTGCGCCCAATACATTGAGCAGTTTGGAGGCCATAAATATGCCGCGGGGCTCACCTTGCAAGAAAAAGACTATCTAGATTTTAAAGCGCAGTTTGAAAAGGTAGTTTCTCAAACCATAGACCCAAAACTACTCAATCCAGAAATTAATATAGATGCCCAACTAGATTTGGCAGCTATTACTCCAAAATTTCATAGAATTTTAAAACAATTTGCACCCTTTGGCCCTGGAAACAGACAACCCGTTTTTATGACCCAAAACCTAAAAGACACAGGGTATGGAAAATGTGTGGGTGCAGATAAAACTCATTTACGCCTCACGGTAAAACAAGTAAACTCAAAGGCTTTTGTAGGTATTGGTTTTGGTCTTGGAGATAAAAAACAAACGGCATGTTCAGACACTCCTTTTAAAGCGGTGTATTGTATTGATGAAAATCTCTGGCAAGGAAAAGTGAGCTTGCAATTAAGAATAAAAGATATACAGCCTAGTTAGTTTTTGTGGCTTCAAACTCTTGAAGAGAAAACTCATGACCATCAAAAACACCATAGGTGTATTGTGTAATCCAATCACCTAGGTTGTGATAGGTGCTGGTGTCGCTAATTTTTATTTTCATGGCTAAATGACGGTGGCCAAATATAAAGTAGTCATAGTGTTTTGTTTCTAGCTTCCTTTTAGCATACTGCGCCAACCACTCTTGCTCTTCTCCTAAAAATATTTTATCATCATCACCAGAGATGAGCTTGTTTTTTACAGATAAGTACTGCGCTAAACGCATTCCTAGCTCTGGATGAAACCACCTAAAGAGCCATTTAAAAACAGGGTTAGTAAACACCTTTTTCATTCGTTTATAGCCTATATCACCAGGGCCTTTTCCATCACCATGGCCAATGAGAAAAACTTTGTCATTGAAGGTAAACTCTTTTACATCTCTGTAGGTTGGTATGTTTAGCTCTTTTTCAAAGTAGTCTCCCATCCACAGATCATGGTTTCCAACAAAAAAGTAAATAGGAACACCACTGTCACTAATTTCGGCTAGTTTGCCCAGTACACGAACAAAACCCTTTGGCACTACGGTTCTGTACTCAAACCAAAAATCAAATAAATCTCCTAGTAAAAAGATAGCGGCTGCGTCTTTTTTAACGGTATCAAGCCAGCGTACAAATTTTTGCTCTCTGGGAAGGCTCTCTGCAGCTGTAGGCGCGCCAAGATGATTGTCGCTAGAGAAATATATTTTTTTTCCTGGAGGAATTTGCATGATTCAAATATAGTTGGAAATTTACGAATTGCCACTCTTGAGCTCAAGATAAGGGCACCGTTTAATTGTCACCGGCATACCACTCTGCATAGCTAGTGGCAGTTTCTTGTAATCTTAAAGAGAACAGTTGTGTTTGTTTTGGGAGGCGTTGTTTTATTTTTTCTGCAAAATCAATTACCATCATTTCGCTTGTTGGCTGATAATCTACAAGTAAAACACTGTGCCCTCTATCGCTTAATTCTTTGGCAAGCTCTACGTGAGGGGTGTTTTTGTTGAAAACAGTGGCGTGATCAAAGACATCTACAATCTCCTCTTTCACTATTTTTTTCAGATCGCTAAAATCTATTACCATTCCAAACTTAACATGAGAAGAATCTGCAATTGGTTCACCAATAACGGTAACAGAAAGCTTATAACTGTGGCCGTGAACATTACGGCATTTTCCGTCATACCCGTAGAGTGCATGGCCGGTTTCAAATGAAAATTGTTTGGTAATACGTATAGAACTCATAGGGCAAATATAGGTTACTTTTGCTTATTTTTTCTTGCTTTTTTCATGTCTTTAAAGTAACGATAGCTTTTATATTTTTTATATAAAACCACCACCACTACAAAAAAGGCTAAAATCATAAAACCGCCTTGGCCATTGAGGTAATTGAAAACTTCCATTGTAAACATATTATTAGATTGTAAAAATAGTACAATTTTGTCAATCAAGGTGCGGCATATACGGTGGCCAAAACCTCATTTTTGAGTAAAATTTCAACCTAAAACCAAAAAGAAACGTATTTTTACCACTCTATTACCCGTTTAGATACTAAAAACAAACGTTTTAAGTTATTATAACTAACAAAAGAAACACATTTTGAAGCCCATACAATATACTTCTCTTTTTTTATTGGCTATCGTCGCTCTAACAGCGTGTTCAAGAAAAAAAGACACCTTTTTAAACAAAAAATTTCACGCAGTTTCTACAGAGTACAATACTCTATTTAATGGTAACAATGCTTTTATACAAGGCAAAGAAGCGATCGCTCAAACTTATCGAGATGATTTCTATCAAATTCTTCCTGTAGAGCGTATCGAAGTTGTTGATCTAGATGGATTTGATACAGACTCAAAAGATCCAAACTTTAATAGAGCAGAAGAAAAGGCAGTAAAAGCAATCCAAAAGCACTCCATGTACATTAGCGGGAAAGAATACAATCCTCAAATAGATGAGGCCTACATGCTTTTAGGGAAGGCCCGTTATTATGACAACCGTTTTATACCGGCTTTAGATGCGTTTAATTTTATTTTAAATAAATCTGCTACCAGTAATAATGTTAACAATGCTAAAATCTGGAAAGCTAAAACCAACATTAGACTAAAAAATGAAGATTACGCCATAGAAAATCTTCAAAAAATGCTTAGAGAAGAAAACCTAGAAGATGCCGTAGTTGCTGATGCCAATGCAATGATTGCACAGGCAATGATTAATCTAGACTCTATACCACAGGCGCTACCTTACATGAAAATTGCCAATGAGCTTGAAGACAACTATGAGCTTAAGGGCCGTTTCTCTTTTATTATAGGGCAATTGTATAATAAACTAATCTACAAAGACAGCGCAAATATTGCTTTTGATCAAGTAATAGGCTTTAATAGAAAGACCGCAAGGGTGTATATGATTAATGCCCACATGGCAAAAGCAAAAAACTTTAACTATACTCAAGAAGATCAGGCACTGCTTTTAGCCTTGTTGCATGATTTAGAAAAAGACAGAGAAAACCGTCCGTTTTTGGATAAGATTTATAATGCCTTGGCAGACTACCACAGAAACACAACAAGTGATAGTCTAGCGATAGTTTACTACAACAAATCTATTCAGTCTTTCAAGGAAGATCAAACCCTACAATCTATCAATTACCAAACCTTGGCCGAAATGAACTTTGATAAGGCCGAGTATAAACAAGCAGGGGCCTATTATGATAGCACTCTTACCAATCTAGCTGAAAACTCTAAACAATGGCGCCGCGTTAAAAAGAAGCGTGAAAATCTAGACGATGTTATAAAGTATGAAGACATAGCCTCAATTAATGATAGTATTTTGCGCATTGCCAAGATGAGCGATAGCGATAAACTCGCTTTTTTTAAAGCCTACACAGATGATTTAAAGGCCAAAGCAGTTGCAGACTCTACGGCTGCCGCAAAACTATCAGATAAAGGACCTCGCATTGTCAATAACGAATTTTCACGTAAATCTGTAGGCGGACCAAGCCCTTCTGGCGGAAAATTTTACTTCTATATACCTGCTACCGTTGCCTACGGAAAAGTAGAATTTAGAAAACTATGGGGAGATAGAAAACTCGAGGATAATTGGAGAAGGTCTGAGAAAAAATCAAGCGGTTTTGATCAAGACCAAGAAATTGTAATGGATACAACACCCATTGCCGAGCTTGAAATATTTAATCCTCAAACGTATATAAAAGAAATCCCCTCAGACCCTAAAGTGCTAGATAGCTTGACAATAGATCGAGATTTTGCATATTATCAATTAGGCCTTATATACAAAGAGAAGTTTAAAGAGTATGGATTGGCTACCAACAGATTGGAAAAATTATTAGCCTACAATCCTCAGAAGCGATTGGTTTTACCAGCAAAATATAACTTATATAAAATATATGGGCAACTTGAAAACCAAAAATTAGCGCAACAATACAAGGATGATATTTTAAATAACCACAGTGATTCTAGGTATGCTGAAATTTTAAGAAATCCCAATGCTCAGCTAGCCTCTGATGCTTCGAGCCCAGAATTTAAGTACAATGATCTTTACAAAGCATTTGAAGCATCTCAGTATGCTGAGGTTATCAAAAAAAGTGATGGTTACATCACCCTGTATAACGGAACTGAAATTGTCCCTAAATTTGAGCTATTAAAAGCAACTGCAATCGCAAGACAAGATGGGTTTCAGGCTTATAAAAAAGCATTAAACTTTGTCTCTCTCACCTACCCGAATTCACCTCAAGGGAAGAGAGCACAAGAGTTGTATTCTACCACAATTCCTAGGCTAGAGTTTAAACAGTTTGTCCCAGACAAGCAGAGTACTAAATTTAAGCTAGTATATACCTTTGATCAAAATCAAACAACTGAAATTTCAGACATTACAAAGCAATTAAACAATGCTATTGCATACTACAACTACCAAGAAACAATGTTTGTGTCTGTAGACTATTACAACCCCTCAAAAACCTTAGTGGTGGTTCATGGGCTAGACTCAAAACTTGGAGCCCAGGGCCTTGGAGAAGTGTTGTCTAAACCCCAAAAACAGGCTAGGAAAGATAAAATTACAAGTATCACTAAAGACTTTGTAGGTATCTCCTCAGAAAACTATAAGATTGTGCAGATACACAAGAACCTTGAAGCCTACAGTTTGAACCCAAAACAAGCGCCAGTTACCCCAACGCCTTCTTCTAAAAAAACATCAGTAAAAACACCAAAAGGCAACAAGAAGCCTGATCCTGTCAAAAAGAAAGCGCTTATTGAGAAATTAAAACGTCAAAAAAAAGCAGGCGATAATAAGAAAGAAATACCTTAAAGATATGTTTTCAGATAAAAAGAACGCCAATACCACTGCGTCAGAACCAGGAGCTAGTCAAAACAGAATCAACGAAGGAACTCATATAAATGGAGACATTACCTCCAAGGGTTTTTTTAGAATAGATGGCGTTGTTGAAGGAACTGTCTCAACCCCATCCAAAGTTGTGCTTGGTAAAAATGGAGTTATCAAAGGAAATCTTTCTTGTGAAAACGCAGATATAGCGGGTAGCTTTAGCGGAAATCTTAATGTATCTCAATTACTAACCCTACGCAGTACTGCCAATATAAAAGGCGATGTTGTAGTCGGTAAACTTTCTGTAGAACCAGGAGCTGCTTTTAACGCTACTTGCCGTATGCAGCCAGGAGATGCCTCGCAGTCAAAGGCCAATCAGAGCACTGTTTATGATCGCCCTGACCGCTCAAGTGTAAAGGCAGCCGAGCAACTCAACTAACACAAAAACATGTCAAAAAAACCAATTAATGGCATTAGAAGGTGGGCAGCCCTTTCTGGCATAGCCATACAAATGGGTGTGGTAATTTACCTTTTTGTGCAATTAGGTAAGTGGCTGGATACCAACTACAGTGATGGCAACTTATTTTTAATTATCTGCACCCTTTCTGGGGTTGGTCTTTCACTTTTTGGCGTTTTAAAACAAACCAATAGCCTTAATAAATAATTGGTTTTTATGAGAACTTCAAGCATTCGTTTTTTAGGACTTCTTTTTACTACACTGCTACTTTTTTTTATTGTGCACATAGGGATCTTGTATTTTTTAGACACTCCCCTTTTTCAAAACAGAATTATTCTCTCTTACATTGTTAATTATTTACTCGCTTCAGGGCT
>JABHYI010000166.1 GCA_018656255.1 Bacteroidota bacterium | reverse complement strand
TTTCCTTGGCTACAGAAACTCCATCTTTAGTTACAACTGGAGCTCCAAATGATTTGCCAATAATTACATTACGCCCCTTAGGACCCAATGTAACTTTTACTGCATTTGCCAATGCATCTACACCACGCTTAATGCCATTACGAGCATCTAAGTCAAATATTATATCTTTTGCCATTTTATTTTAATTTTATAACCCCTTGCCTGTGGGACTTATTGTAGTTAATAATTGTTACTTTTTATAGTTAGATTATTGCAAGGATGTCTTCCTCGCGCATAATTAAATACTCTTTTCCATCTAGCTTTAATTCTGTGCCAGCATATTTGCCATAGAGTACAGTATCACCAACTTTTACTGTCATTTTGTGGTCTTTTTTTCCATTTCCTACAGCAGCGATGGTGCCTTGTTGTGGTTTTTCTTTAGCGCTATCTGGTATGTATAATCCAGAAGCTGTTTTTGTTTCTGCCGCTTGAGGTGTTACCACGACTCTATCTGAAAGAGGTTGAATTTTTAATCCCATTATTATATTGGTTTTTAATTTCTGCAAAAGCAAAAATTGTATTAGACGTTTTTTTCAATAATATAAATGGCAGAAAGTATGCCAACAACTTAAAACTGACATTTTTATAGCTATAAAAATAAAAAATGCCAGCTTAGTGACAAGCTGGCATTTTTTTTAAGTGTTGTGGTGTTTTTTATGGTGTATCTACAGGAGCGTCGTCTTGTGTTGGTAACGCAGTTTGTATCACCTCTGTGTCTTGAATACTTGATTGTTGTGTTTCAATGCTTCCTACAAGAGGAATACTTGATAGTAAAATTAACACAAGTAATAAACCTCCAAGGGTCCATGTAGATTTATCCAAAAAATCTGTGGTTTTTTGTACACCACCCATTTGTGTGGATCCTCCACCTCCAAAAGAAGAAGATAATCCTCCACCTTTTGGGTTTTGAACCATTATTACTACTATTAGCAAAAATGCTACGAAAATAATTAAAATTAAAAATATTGTAAAAGTACTCATGATGCTTCTGTGTTTATCAGTTTTTCTACTGCTCTAATTTGGTCTGCAAAGAAACCACTTTTTTCGGGATTTTTCAAAATTAATATTTTATAAGCTTGAATTGCCTTTTTATAGTTTTTTTGCTGCAGATATACTTTAGCCAAAGTCTCTGTCATCAAGGAGTTTGAGGGCTTTGAGTCTTCTTGTGTTGTGTTTTGTTGTTGAGGGCTGTTTTTTAATGATTTAATTTTCGGCTTTTCGTTGATGAATTTTTCAATCAAATCATTCTTGTGCTCCTTTTCTTTTGTTGTGTGTGATAGTTTTTCTTCTTTTATTTCTTCTCGCACAATAGGGGTAGCAGTAGTTAACTGAAGCCACTGAGAAAAAGAATGCCTGTCTTTTTTTGAAAAGGCAAGCGGAGAGTCAATTCCTAGCTGGTTTGAGGCAGATTGCTTCTCACTTGCAGTATTTGAAGCATCTTCTTTGTTTGAAAATTCCTGGGATACAGCAATCATTTGTTCTATGTCTGCTATTTTCTTTTCAAATAAGTTTGGATCTAAAACCGCTTCTGCATCTTCTAGGGCCTGTTTCTGTTCTTGTTTTTGTTCTGTATCAATGGTTTGAGAAAGATCCTCGCCAATTTCAATATCATACTGGCCAATGGCTTGATCGTTGCTTAAAATTTGTAATGAAATGTGATCCTGCTCAAAGGTCTCTGAGGTAATAAATTCAAATAATATGTCTCTATTGGTGGTGTGCGCCGCTGTAAGTTTTAGAGCATCGTTGTATCTAAAACTCTCTTGATTTTTCAAGCCCTTTAACCACAATGCTCTTGCGCTTTGAAAGTAGGGATAGGCGTCAATAACTTCAACCAAATCGGGGAGTGCCTGCTTTGTTATTTGCTGCGGGTCTGCCAGTAACAAGGTATAGTTTTGTGTGTTCAAAATATTACCAGTTTGCTAGTGATTTATTAAATATATCTTGTGTGATGCGCTCAAATATTTCATTTAAAGCATCATCTAGTTCTGAGCCGGTCAACAAGCTTTGCCCTGTGTAATCTTTGTAAAATGAAAAACGTTGTTCAAACCCTTTTTCTTCACTACTTTTATTAAAAAACCGCACATTAATACTTATGGTTAATCTGTTTTGTGCAGCAGTGTTTTGTGAGGTTGCTGTAATGGGCGCGATGTAATACTCTGTAATTTCGCCTTCATAGGTAAGATCTCCACCACTGTTTACTAAATCTAGGCTAGTTTGGTTTAGTAGAAGATCTTGAAGCTGCTGGGTGAACTCTCTTGCCATACCTGGCTCTACAATAGCAGCGTTGTTTTGAAAGTAATTAACTTGAAATGATTTGGTCTTACTGTAATCAATATCTGCTCCAGTAAAAGAATAAATACCACATCCCGTTATAGCGGTGCTAAGGATTAAAAAAATAAAAAATGAGATTCCTTTTTTTAACATATAGTAGTTGTTAGCACAAAAGCAAGTTTTATGTCTTAGGTATTCAAAGATACTATTTTACATTACAAATCATATTGTTTGATTTTACGATATAATGTACGTTCAGAAATGCCAAGTTCATCCGCGGCATCTTTGCGCTTACCATCATATTTCTCTAGCGATTTTTTTATCAGCTCTAGTTCTTTTTCTTGCAAAGACAAACTTTCTTCTTCTTTAACATCTTCTACAAAATCATAATTTCCTTTTCTAAGCTCAGCGTCACTATTTGGCATGTCAAGAACTTCTACTTTGTTAGCGATAGGGGTGTCGTTTGGATCCTCTTCAACTATGGCTGCAAGCACCGCTTCATTGTTTTGCTCTTGGCTATATATCTTCTTTATAAGAGATGAGTTTTCTTCTTGTACTTTATTTGCATTTCCAGTTTTCATGAGTTCCATGGTAAGCTTTTTAAGATCGTTTACATCTCGTTGCATATCAAATAAAACCTTGTAAAGTATTTCTCTCTCATTAGAGAAATCTCCTTCTGCTTTTTTAGTGCTAATAACTGCAGGCAAATTGCTAGACATGTTTGGCAAGTACTGGCTTAAAGTAACTGCGTTAATTTCTCGTTGTTGCTCTAGCACAGATATTTGTTCTGCTACATTTCTTAGTTGTCTAATGTTTCCGCTCCAGCGATATTTCAATAACAAATCTATAGCGCTCTGGTCAAGGCGCACGGTAGGCATTTTATATTTTTGAGCAAAATCACTAGCAAATTTTCGAAACAATAAATGAATATCCTCAGACCGCTCACGAAGTGGAGGAAGATTAATATCTACCGTACTGAGACGGTAAAATAAATCTTCTCTAAAATTCCCTTTTTCAATAGCTTCCACTATTTTTACGTTAGTGGCCGCTACAATACGTACATCTGTTTTTTGGATTTTGGAAGATCCAACCTTTAAAAACTCCCCATTTTCTAGTACACGCAATAGTCTTACCTGGGTAGGCAGGGGCAATTCTCCAACTTCATCTAAAAAGATAGTTCCGCCATCTGCAACCTCAAAATAACCGCTACGGGTTGCAGTAGCACCTGTAAAGGCTCCTTTTTCATGTCCAAAGAGTTCACTATCGATGGTTCCCTCTGGTATGGCGCCGCAGTTCACGGCAATGTATTTTCCGTGTTTTCTGTGAGACAACGCATGTATAATTTTAGGCACGCTTTCTTTTCCAACACCACTTTCTCCGGTAACTAGTACTGAAATATCTGTGGGCGAAACTTGAATTGCTTTTTCTATGGCACGATTTAGTTTAGGATCATTTCCTATAATTCCAAATCGTTGCTTTGTTGCTTGTACACTTTCCATAGGTTTTAATTTTTTCTGTCCTTATGCTTTACTCAAACCAACTGCCTGGCCAATTAGTGTAGCACTTGTGCAGCGTATAATTTTTACATTTACAAAATCTCCAGGTTGGTAGGTCTCTTTTGGAAACACCACAACAATACTTTGCTGGTTTCTACCACTCCATTGGTCTTGGTTTTTCTTAGAAGAACGCTCAATGAGCACCTCGGTAGTCTTGCCAACAAACTCTTGTGTTCTGTAAGCCCCGTGAGCACGCTGAGCCTCAACTATTTCTGTCAGTCTTCTTTTTTTAGTGGCCTCTGGGATGTCATCTTCAAACTTTCTAGCGGCCATCGTTCCTGGTCTTTCAGAGTATTTGTACATGTATCCAAAAGCAAACTTAACGTGTTGCATTAAGGCCAATGTGTCTTGATGATCTGCTTCTGTTTCTGAAGGGAATCCAGTAATTAAATCTTGAGAAATGCTACAATCTGGTAGTATTTCTTTAAGCTTGTCTACCAGTGTGATATACTGCGCTACAGTATGCTGGCGGTTCATTTCTTTTAAAATACGATCACTACCGCTTTGCACTGGCAGGTGTACATGGTTGCAAATATTTTTGTGCTTTGCCATGACTACAAACACATCTTGGGTCATGTCTTGTGGGTTTGAGGTAGAAAAGCGAACTCTCATGTGGGGCTGCGCTGTGGCTACTTGATCTAGTAGTTGAGAAAATGAAATTGCCGTGGCTTTTTGCATTTCTGTCGCGTTTTTAAACTCTTTTTTTAGCCCCCCACCATACCAAAGATAGCTGTCCACATTTTGCCCCAACAAGGTGATTTCTTTATACCCTTTTACAGATAGCTCATTAATTTCTTCCAAAATACTTCTAGGGTCACGGCTTCGTTCTCTCCCGCGGGTAAAAGGCACCACACAAAAGGTACACATATTATCACATCCTCTGGTAATACTCACCAGGGCATTGATACCGTTACTATTTAATCTTACTGGAGAAATATCTCCATATGTTTCTTCTTTAGATAGAATTACATTTACAGCATCTTTTCCATCTTCTACTTCTGCCAAAAGATTAGGAATGTCTTTATAAGCATCAGGGCCAACCACCATGTCTACTATTTTCTCCTGGTCTAGAAATTTTTCTTTCAAGCGCTCTGCCATACAGCCCAAAACACCAACTTTCATTTTTGGATTGTGATCTCTCTTTACGGCGTTGTATTTCTCTAATCGCTTGCGAACAGTTTGTTCTGCCTTATCTCTAATAGAACAGGTGTTTACTAACACCAAATCTGCTTCTTCTAGTATTTGAGTGGTGTTGTATCCTTGTTTACTTAAAATGGAAGCCACCACCTCGCTATCACTAAAATTCATGGCGCAGCCATAACTCTCTATGAACAATTTCTTGGTATTGTTGTTTTTGGGAGTGACATCAAGGGCATTGCCTTGCAGGTTTTCATCAATCGTTTTTTCCATATACTAGATACTCTCTTTTGAAAATTTATTTCAATTAGTATGCAAAGATAAAGAAAAGGGATCGTTTATGACATTATGGCAGATTTCTTTTGCTATATAAAATGTCTAATAATCATCTAAACCAATCATAAACCAAAAAATATAACCTTATGGTGCTAATTGCCTAGAGATGTTGTAAGAGAGTTTTAGTGTATTTTTTTATTGTTTTGTCCCTTTATAGAAGTTTAGATTTCTCTTATTATTTGTTCAAATATTTCAAGGAAACTAAATAAATAATTTTAAAAATGTGAGCTGAAAAT
>JABHYI010000162.1 GCA_018656255.1 Bacteroidota bacterium | reverse complement strand
ATGACTTCAGATGAAGGTGTTTTTACAGCGGAGGTTGTAACTGTAACAAAATTGGATGGTGCAACCCAAAAAGAAACTAAGATCTTTACAGGGACTGAAGCTGAAGTAATGGCTAAGATTGAAGCTATGAAAATTGTTGAAGTAGATATTGAATAATATTTATAAAAGAGTATTACAAAAAAAAGGGCTGTCTTTTAAAGACAGCCCTTTTTTTATGAGGTACATTAAATGTTGTATTTAAAACAGACCGTTAATCTCAGCGTCAA
Organism: Bacteroidota bacterium; assembly: GCA_018656255.1. Classification (GTDB taxonomy): domain Bacteria; phylum Bacteroidota; class Bacteroidia; order Flavobacteriales; family Flavobacteriaceae; genus Patiriisocius. Next base: position 3,817 of record JABHYI010000162.1, on the reverse strand, counting down.
TTTTACTGATAACCTCTCCAAGATGTTCTGGGTTTTCAACAAAATCAAGATCATCTACATCTAGTATAATCACTTTGCCTTTACTGTAGGTGGTTATCCAAGCTTCGTAGCGCTCATTAAGGCGGCTAAGGTACTCGATACTTATTGAGTTTTCATAATCACGTCCACGCTTGTGTATTTGCTTCACTAAATTGGGTATAGAGCTGCGCAGGTAAATCAAAAGATCTGGTCCTTTTGTAACACTCTCCATTAAATCAAAGAGCGATTTGTAATTTTCGTAGTCTCTATTTGTCATGAGTCCCATTGCATGAAGATTGGGCGCAAAAATGTATGCGTCTTCATAAATGGTTCTGTCTTGTATTACTTTTTCTCCTCGTTCTCTAATCTCTAAAATTTGACGAAAACGACTGTTTAAAAAATAGATTTGCAGGTTAAAAGACCAACGTTCCATTTCATTATAGAAGTCATCTAGATATGGATTGTCTTCCACATCCTCATAGTGGGGCTTCCATTTGTAGTGCTTTGATAATAAACGTGTAAGTGTGGTTTTCCCTGAACCAATATTTCCTGCGATGGCAACGTGCATACTTCTATTTTTTTGCTTTTTGTACTACAAATGAGTGAACATTTTTGCGATCATAAATATACAAGAAATCTTCAAACACTTGCAAGTCTTGTATGCTTATTTGAGTAGTTTTTATAGATAAGAGTTTGAGGCTATCTTCTATTATCTCATACATCACATCTTCTTTAACTACCAGAACCCTTCCCTTGTGCGTTATAATTTTTTGACCTCCTTGAAACGGGATGCTCTTTACAAGACCTCCAAAAACGGTATAGATCTTTATAGCGGTTGGGGTGAGGATGTAATTGTAGTTGAAATCACTGGTTTGATCTGTCAAGATTTCAGCAATAGGTAGGGAAATACTGTTTTTTGTGTTGTTTCTATAATTGTATAATTCTAGTTGCTGGGAGTCTGCATTGAATAGCCATAATTTATTTCCTCCTGCATTGCTAACACTGCTAATATTAGCTACATCTGCTAATAGATTAAAGTTTATCTGTTCTATAAGGGAGAGTTTATTGTCTAGTAAAACAGTGGTGTTGGTGTCTGCATAAAAAACAACCACATTAAAAGGGTTTATGATATCTACACTGGTGATATTCCCTAATTGAAAATCTGTAAATAGAAACACGCCCGATGTGTTTTCTTTTCGTAGCACCATATCTGTAATGGTGTACATGTTGTCATAGCTATCATAGCCAATAAACTGTCCTACAGATAAAGGGCTTTGATTGGTTTTAACATAACTCTGGCTTGCCGCAGATTGCAAACAAAGCAATAAAATAAAGGCAATACGCTTCATAGCCACAAGGTACAAAAAAGCCCCGTTATGTATAACGAGGCTTTTTAAATTATAATAATAGCGTCTTATCCTAAGAAAGGATATTTGTAATCTGTAGGAGTTACAAATGTTTCTTTTACCATTCTTGGAGAACACCATCTGTAGAGATTTAGCTTGCTACCTGCTTTGTCGTTGGTTCCACTCGCACGAGCACCTCCAAAGGGTTGCTGCCCAACAACCGCGCCAGTTGGCTTGTCATTGATGTAGAAGTTACCGGCTGCGTTTTCTAAAATTTTAACCCCTACTTCTAAGGCGTAGCGATCTTCACTAAATACAGCTCCCGTTAAGGCATACTCACTTGTTTGATCTACAAGGTGAAGTGTTTCTTCCCAAGTGTCATCTTCAAAAACATATATTGTAACCACTGGTCCAAACAACTCTGTACACATAGTTGTGTATTTAGGGTCATTGGTTTTAATAACAGTTGGCTCAATAAAGTAACCTTTGCTTTTATCATACCCACCACCGGCTATAATTTCTGCAGTACTGTCTTTTTTTGCTTGATCAATGAAACCTGCAAGTTTATCAAAAGATCCCTCGTGTATTACGGCAGTAATATAATTGCTCATATCTCCGGGAGAACCTATTTTAAAGGTTTCCATTTGTGCTTTTAGATGTTTTTCTGTAGCTGCCCAAATACTTTTTGAAACATATACTCTACTGGCGGCGCTACATTTTTGCCCTTGAAATTCAAAAGCACCTCTAGTAATTGCGGTAGCAACTTGCTGTGGGTTTGATGATTTGTGTGCAACAATAAAATCTTTACCACCTGTTTCTCCAACAATACGAGGATAGGTTTTATAGTTGTGGATATTTAATCCAATTTTTTTCCAAAGCTCCTTAAAGATAAAAGTAGAACCTGTGAAATGAAGCCCACTAAAATCTGGACTATCTAGTACTGTGTCTGTAATCATCTCAGGATCACCCATAACCATTTGGATCACACCTGGTGGCACCCCCGCTTCTTTAAATACATCAAGAACAATTTTGGCAGAGAATATCTGGCTATCACTAGGTTTCCAAACCACAACATTACCCATCATCGCGGCGCTTGCAGGTAAATTAGCTGCAATGGCTGTAAAATTAAAGGGCGTTATTGCATATATAAACCCTTCAAGGGGCCTGTACTCTAAACGGTTCCAAACATCACTCGTAGAGGCTGGCTGCTCTGCATACATTTGGGTCATGTACTGGACATTAAAACGTAAGAAATCTATTAGCTCACAAGATGCATCAATTTCTGCTTGATGAATGGTCTTAGATTGCGCTAACATTGTTGCAGCGTTTATTCTTGCTCTGTAGGGTCCAGCAATTAATTCTGCAGCACGAAGAAATATTGCTGCGCGTTGTTCCCAGGGCATTTGAGACCACATTTTACGGGCCTCTAGAGCCGTTGCAATAGCTTCTTGAATGTGCTTTTTCTCAGCCCTGTGATAGGTCCCTAAAATATGTTTGTGATCATGCGGAGGTGACATAGTTGCCGTGTCTTGTGTAGCAACATCTTTTCCATTTATATACATTGGCACATCAATGATGGTATTATACATCTGAGTATATGTTTTTGCAACGGCTGCTCGCTCAGCAGATCCTGGAGCGTATGTTTTTACAGGTTCGTTAACAGCAACTGGAACTTTATAAAATCCTTTTCCCATGGTGAGTTTATTTATGCAATTGCTAGGCAATTTGCGGTTTGTTAAAGACAAAATTTTGAAGTGCGAAGATACAAAAAATATGCTCTTAATACAGGGTGCACTATGGTAGCTTTTACCATAACTGCTTTGTATCTCTTACCTTTTTTATTACTAATGATACCTAATGGTTTATTTTTTTTGAATATAGAAGTGTTTGTGAAATTGAATTTTAAGGTGTAGCTTGCTTAGGTTATATTTTAATAGCTTGCAAGCTAGCTTGTGTAGTTTTTTACCAATACCAATCTAAACTATTGAAGTACACAGGTAAAATAATAGCTTTAGCGTTCCCTGACGTCTTTGTAAAGGGATCTACAGATTTAATTTGTAAATTTTTACCTTTTGTTGGAGTAGGAACCAAACAATATATAAAGGCAGGTCATGCTGCTTTGTTGTTAATTGAAAATAAAACAGGTCTTATTAGGTACTTTGATTTTGGACGCTATAGTACTCCTTCTGGCTATGGAAGGCTTAGAAGCATTGAGACAGATGCTGAATTACACATTGATTTTAAAGCCATATTAGCGCCAGATGGAACTCTGGAAAATATGAAGCAAATACTCTATTGGCTTACGGATAATCCTCAAAAAACAAATGCTTCGGGACGCTTATTGGCATCTGTCTGTGACACAATTAATTATAAGAAAGCACAAACTTATCTTTTAAGTCTTCAAGATAGGGGCAGTATACCCTATGCTCTTTTTGACAAGAATTCTAGTAATT
>JABHYI010000159.1 GCA_018656255.1 Bacteroidota bacterium | reverse complement strand
TAGGAGATTTCTTTACATTATATCCATCTTATAGATATTATACCCAAACCAAAGCAGATTATTTCTATAAAGCTAACGATGCGCTCTCTACAAATGCGTTTTATACTAGTGATTATGATTTATCTAATTTTAACGCAAGTGAGTTTGGCTTTGGAGTTTCATACACTGATATTTTTACCAAAGTAAAACTACTAGGGTACGGTTTAAAAAGTATTAACGCAAAAGCTAGCTATTACAACCGTAGTAGTTCTTTGTCCTACTTTATGGTATCTGGAGGGATTAAATTTGTGCAAGACTAACTAATCTCGTATAAGTGGCATGGTAGAGCAGCGCAGTAAGCCTTCTTGCTTTGCAATTTCGCCGTAGCAAACCTCTTCTACGGTATAGCCTTTATCTACAAGCCAAGAGTTGAGCCTTGTAAAGTTTTTTTCTGAAATAATCACATCTTCACTAATACTAAAGATATTGCTATTCATGTGATACATCTCTTGTTTATCTATATGGAAGCAATTCTCTGGACCAAAAAAGTCTACGAGCCACTGGTACTCTTGTTCTATCAAGAAACCCTCTTTATGGATAATACACCTGCCATGACCAAGGGGCTGAAAACAACAATCTAAATGCAGCGCATTATCCTGCGCTACTGTATTAGATTTTTTTAAATTAAATGGTTTCACTATTTTTTTTGGAAACAACTCCTGCAACGCAGTAACTGCTGCCATATTGGTGCGAGCGGTAATATAACTTGAGTAGTCATCACCATAGTAGGTGCCAACAAATATGTAATTTCCGTAAGGCATTACATCACCCCCTTCAATATGAACCTGCTGAGGAAAGGTCACTACCTTTTGTGGATGTATTTGATCTATTACATATTGTAGGGCCTCTATCTCACGCGCTCTATTTGATAAAATATTAGCCTTAATAAAGATGTTGTCTATCACAAAAGCAATGTCTCTAGAGAATATTTGGTTGTAATTTTCAATCTGGCTTGGACGATACACCGTTACTCCATACTTCTCTAATACGGCGGCAACACCTTCCATCTCTACAATCATATCCTGGTTTGTAGGATAGGTTCCTGCCTTTATATGGGCTGCAGATTTGGGGTCATAGGCCTGCTGTAAAGTAGGAGTTGGTCCATTGCTGTTTGCAGTACCTAAAACAACAGCTCGAAGCCTTGAAAATTCATTTGTGATATTTAATTCTAGCATAATAACAAATATAATTTTAATTATGAATGTTAGAATAGGATATCCAAGATTTTAAAACAAAAAACCCCAAATACCTTGGTGGGGTTTTTGGGGTTTTTGATAAGATATTTGAAAGAGATATTAACGCTTAGAGATTTCTTTAAATTCTCTATGGTTTTCACCAATATAGATTTGTCTTGGACGTCCTATTGGTTCCTTACGTTGGCGCATTTCTTTCCACTGTGCAATCCATCCTGGTAATCTACCCAAGGCAAACATTACCGTGAACATTTCAACAGGGATACCCATGGCTCTATAAATAATACCCGAGTAAAAATCTACGTTAGGGTATAACTTACGATCTACAAAATAAGGATCACTCAACGCCTCAGCAGATAAACCTTTAGCAATGTCTAATACGGGATCTTCTATCCCTAGGTCTGCCAAGACCTCGTCTGCAGCAACTTTAATGATTTTTGCACGTGGATCAAAGTTTTTATACACTCTATGACCAAAGCCCATAAGTCTAAAAGAGTCTGACTTATCTTTGGCTTTTGCCATATACTTTTTAGTGTCTCCACCATCTTCTTTAATAGCTTCTAGCATTTCTAACACTGCTTGGTTTGCACCACCATGAAGTGGGCCCCAAAGTGCAGATATTCCTGCAGATAAAGATGCGTACAATCCTGCATGAGAAGAACCAACCATACGCACTGTAGAGGTAGAACAGTTTTGCTCATGATCTGCGTGCAGAATTAGTAATTTATCAAGCGCATTTAATAAAATATCGTTTTGCTCGTACTCCTCATTTGGCTTCTCGTACATCATTTTCATGATGTTCTCAACATATCCAAGGCTTGTGTCTCCATAGTTAAGTGGCAATCCTTTTTTCTTACGCATAGTCCAGGCCACAAGTACAGGAAATTTTCCTAGTATTTTTACAGTGGCATTATACATTTCTTCTTCACTCTCAACATTTACAGTTGAGGGGTTAAAGGCAGTAAGTGCACTTGTTAAACAGGACAATACGCCCATAGGATGGGCAGACTTTGGAAAAGCATCTAATATTTTCTTGACATCATCATCAACAACACTCTGCTCTTTGATATCTGCATGAAACTTTTCTAACTCATCGGCAGTAGGTAGTTCTCCAAAAATTAACAAGTAGGCTACTTCTAGAAAATTTGCTTTGTCTGCCAAATCCTCAATAGCATACCCGCGGTATCGTAAAACACCTTCTTCTCCATTTAAAAACGTAATTGCACTTTGGCAAGCTCCTGTATTTTTATATCCAGGATCTATGGTAGTAACTCCACCAGTAACAGCTCTTAATGTTTTAATATCTATTGCAACTTCATCTTCTGTACCGGTAATTAATGGAAATTCATAGGACTTTCCGTTAATTTCTAGTGTAGCATTGTTTGACATATATTGTAATTTTTGTAATAATTCTTTTAAAAAGGATTGCAAAAGTACGAAATTTTGAACAATTTTTTTAACATTTACTGCCGCTCTTTTGATTAAAAAAAGCCAACAAATCAAGTGATTCATTGGCTTTATATATTCTAAAGATGCTATAGGTTATATCTTAAAGGCTTTTTTACCAGGAAAATAAGCAACTGTATCTAACTGCTCTTCTATGCGTAATAATTGATTGTATTTTGCCATACGGTCACTACGAGACGCAGAACCTGTTTTGATTTGACCACAATTTAAAGCGACAGCAAGATCTGCAATAGTATAATCTTCTGTCTCTCCACTTCTGTGTGACATCACAGAGGTATACCCTGCATTATGGGCCATGTTTACAGCTGCAATGGTCTCGGTTAAGGTTCCTATTTGGTTTACTTTAATTAAGATAGAGTTTGCGGTATCTTCTTTAATACCTCGAGATAAACGCTCCACATTTGTCACAAACAAATCATCTCCAACAAGTTGTACTTTATGACCTATTTTTTGTGTAAGATACTTCCAACCTTCCCAATCATTCTCATCCATCCCGTCTTCAATAGAAATAATAGGGTAATTCTCAGCAAGATGGGCAAGGTAATCTGCTTGCTCTTTACTAGTGCGAATTACACCTGTATCACCTTCAAATTTTTTGTAATCATACTTTCCATCCACAAAAAATTCTGCAGCGGCACAATCTAAGGCTACCATTATTTGGTCTCCAAAGCTATACCCTGCATTTTCAACAGCTATTTTAATGGTATCTAGTGCATCTTCAGTACCATCAAGAGTTGGTGCAAAACCACCCTCATCTCCAACAGCAGTACTGAGGTTTCTATCATGTAACACCTTTTTTAGGTTGTGGAAAATTTCAGAACCCATACGCATTGCCTGGGAGAAAGAAGTCGCTTTCACTGGCATAACCATAAACTCTTGAAATGCAATAGGAGCATCACTGTGAGAGCCTCCGTTTATAATATTCATCATAGGAACCGGCAAGGTATTGGCACTCACACCACCTATGTAACGGTATAAAGGAAGTCCTAGCTCATTGGCAGCAGCCTTAGCAGCAGCCAGCGAAACACCTAAAATAGCATTTGCACCTAGCTTAGATTTGTTTGGAGTACCATCCAGATCAATCATGATTTGATCGATTTGAGTTTGTTCAAAAACAGACACCCCTAAAAGTGTTTGTGAAATGATACCGTTCACGTTCTGGATAGCTTTTGAAACTCCTTTGCCCATATAAGCGTCTCCACCATCACGAAGCTCTACCGCCTCATGTTCTCCAGTAGATGCGCCAGAGGGAACAGCAGCACGGCCCACAAAGCCATTCTCGGTTACTACATCAACCTCTACGGTAGGGTTTCCTCTAGAATCAAATATTTGTCTTGCGTGAATATCAATGATAATGCTCATAATTGTATTTTTTTGGGGTTGTATTTTTTATGTACTATTTTTATGTGTCTCAACAACTCAGCTTTTTTAAAAAACTGCTTTATTGATTTTTTATGTTTTCTATAAACTGATCAAACAGATATCTTGCATCATGAGGACCAGGACTGGCTTCTGGATGGTATTGTACAGAAAAAACAGGTTTGTTTTTAATTCTAATCCCTGCTACTGTATTATCATTTAAATGCACATGTGTTATCTCTACATCTGGATGTGCCTCTGTTTGTTCTCTATCCACGGCAAAACCATGATTCTGGGAAGTTATTTCTCCTTTACCAGTTAATAGGTTTTTTATAGGGTGGTTTATACCTCTGTGGCCATTGTGCATTTTAAACGTAGAAATCCCGTTAGCAAGAGCCAACACTTGGTGTCCTAAACAAATTCCAAAAAGTGGTTTGTTTGAATCTAGTATTTCTTTTGCCGTTGCGATAGCACGGGTAAGTGGCTCAGGATCTCCAGGACCATTACTTAAAAAATAACCATCTGGCTCAAAAGAAGATAATTCTGAGAAAGAAGAGTCATAAGGAAATACTTTGATGTAACAATCTCTCTCTGCCAAGTTTCTAAGGATGTTCTTTTTAATACCAATATCTAAAGCAGAGATTTTATAGCTTGCATTTTCATTCCCAAAGAAATAAGGCTCTTTGGTGGATACTTTACTTGCAAGCTCCAGGCCTTTCATGTTTGGAACTTCGGCCAGTTGCTTTTTAAGCCCTTCTATATTATCAACATCTGTAGATATCACAGCGTTTTGAGATCCATTATC
>JABHYI010000156.1 GCA_018656255.1 Bacteroidota bacterium | reverse complement strand
TCTCACAAATTTGTAAAATATTACCTAATATTGTTTAAAAAAAATTAAAATCACGAAAATGAAAAACATTGCATTACTCTTTATCTTTTTATTCTCCTTGGCCACAATGGCACAAAAAGAACTTCCAATGGTTACTCTTACCACCCTTGAAGGAGCCGCTACTAGTATTCAAAAAATGGCCAATAAGGATGGTGTAACTATTGTATCTCTTTGGGCAACTTGGTGTGTGCCGTGTATTAAAGAACTTGATGCCATAAGTGATCTCTACCAAGATTGGATTGAAGAAACTGGTGTTTCTCTAATAGCAGTCTCTGTAGATGACAGCAGAACAGTAAAAAGAGTGAAATCTCTAATAAATGGTAAAGGATGGGAGTATGATATCCTTTTAGACACCAACAATGATTTAAAAAGAGCGCTTGGTGCATCTTCTATTCCACTAACCATTGTTATTAAAAACAACAAAATTGTGTATAGACATTCTGGATACAATCCAGGGGCAGAGTATGAGCTGTATGAAAAAGTAAAAGAATATACTTCAAAATAATAGCGTTAGGTACGTCTAATAAAATCACATAAAATTTCAACAATTATGAAATATTTACTTCTAGGGATTGCTATTTTGTATACCACCCTTTCATTTTCTCAATCTCCAGACGAGGGGTACTTCTTTGGTGGCTTTGAGTCAAACTCACAATGGCTCTTATATGATAAAGGCCTTAATTTTGAGCAACCAGATGATGCCTACAGAGCAAATAATTATTTTCAACTCTCCTATGCCTTTAAAAATTTTACTGCTGGTGTTCAGTATGAATCTTACTTGCCAGATGCGCTTCTAGGATACTCTACAGCTTTTTCAAACGGAAATGGTGTAGCAACCTACTATTTTAATTATAAAAATGAAAAGGTAGATGTTACCGGTGGTTATTTTTATGATCAGTTTGGTAGCGGTCTTGTATTTCGCGCTTGGGAAGAAAGACAATTAGGAATTAACAATGCCATCAGAGGTGTACGGGTTAAATACAACCCCACAGATTATCTTGATTTTACAGCGCTATATGGCCAGCAAAGAATAGGCTTCGAACTCTCTGAGGGAACCCTTCAAGGTCTTGACGCAAACATTGATATAAGCCAAGGATTATCCATAGAGAGTATTGATATAAAAATGGGGGCTAGTTATGTTGCCAGATACCAAGATGTTGGTGCCCAGCTAGAATTGCCAAGCAATGTAAATGTTGTGGGCGGAAGACTTGATGTGGTAAAAGGTAATTTTTACGGAGGCTTAGAAGTAGCCTCAAAATCAAAAGACGCCTTGTTTTTTGAAGGCCAATTAGTTTCACCAAAATTGTATGACGGTACAGCACTTCAATTAAATGTAGGGTATGGCCAAAAAGGATTAGGAATCAATGGTACTTTTAGAAGATTAGAAAATTTTAACTTCTTTGCAGACAGGCAGGCAGCTGGAAATCAATTTAACGACCAAGTGGTAAACTACCTTCCAGGACTTACCAAGCAACAAGATTACTTACTTACCAATATATATGTTTACAACCCACAACCAGCACTTGTAATAGAAAACGCAGAACAGCGCGCTGGAGAACTTGGTGGGCAAATAGATGTGTACTACTCTATCAAAAAAGGATCACCTCTGGGAGGAAAGTACGGCACTAAAATAGCTGCAAACTTTGCTTATTTTGGGGGTCTTGATGCAGAGTACAACATAGAAAATAGATTTTACAAAGCAAAATTTCTAGGTTCTGGAGCCAGGTATTTTAGAGATTTTAACATGGAGGTAAAGAAAAAGTGGTCTAAAACCTTTAGCACTGTATTTACATATCAAAATGTCTTTATTGACAAATCTATTGCCCTAGGAGGTTTTATAGGTACTCAAGGAGAAATTAGATCTAACGTAGGAGTTGTAGAAGGAACCTATAAACTAAATGCTGGAAAATCTATACGAGCAGTAGGGCAGCACCTTTGGACAAAACAAGATCAAAAAAACTGGATGGCATTTGTGCTTGAATATAATTTCAATTCAAACTGGGCAGTATACGCCTATGACAACTGGAACTACAGAGCACTGAGCTATGATGGAGAAGATTCACAAACACACTATTACAGCCTTGGAGGAAGTTATACCAAAGGAACTTCTCGTGTCTCCATGAACTACGGAAGACAACGTGGAGGTCTTATTTGCGTGGGTGGTGTTTGCAGGTTTGTCCCAGAGAGCAATGGTGTTAGCGCAACTGTTAACATAGCATTTTAAAAAAATACTATTATAAAAAAAAGACCAATGAAAAATCATTGGTCTTTTTTTTTATGTTAAAGTGTGTGTGTGTTACTTCTTGATTATTTTAATTGTCTTAGAAGCATTTTGATCATTCACTACTCTTACAAAATACATTCCAGCGGGTAAATCTCCTACCGGCATTCTGTTTGTTTGTGTGGTGATTCTCTTCTTTTTTACACTTCTTCCTCTTTTGTTGTAAATACTAAGAGTATAACTATCCGGAGATTTTGTCTCTAGATAATCACCAACTAAGGTAGCTGAGATGTTAAAGTCTAAAAACGCATTATCAGTTAGCCCAAGAGTAGGATCGTAACTATATGTAATAAAAAAATCATTACCAAGCTCAGTAGTTCCTGCCTGGTCTGTTTGGTAATATCTAAACGTGAACGTCCTAGGATCATCATTGGCCAAAGTATTTCCTAAATGATTTCCAGGGAGTGTTTGTTCACCTTGGCCTATAAAAACGGAACCATTAGCGGGAAACTTCTGTCCTATTTCTATTTCATCGTAACAAAGTCCGAAACAAATTTCAAAAAATGAACCATCAGTATTCTCAGCACTTGCAAGCTCAGCTTTCATAAAAATAGCCTCAGCGGCATCATTGACAACAAAATAATTGTAAAACCCATCAGGGTCACCAACTTGACCTTGGCCATAAGTAACTGTAGATCCACTTTCAACTGGAGTGCCAGCGCTATCTATGAATGTAAATTGTGCGTTTGCTGAGGCAGCAACCATACAAAGAGCGAAGAATAAAGATTTAATTTTCATAATTTTTTTTCGTAAATATATAGAGTAAAAAACAAATCTAGGCAGGAAACAGCCCATTATTGGTTAAAAAGGTGAAAATTTTAACATTTTTAACATTGATGTTTAGATTGATGTTACTAATTTTAGAAAAAAATTTATTATGAAAAATAAAATTACTTTAGCGCTACTACTCCCCTTCTTTGGATTGTGCGCTTTTGCTCAAACAATAGTATCAACATCTCCCGAGAATAGAAAAGTTATTCTAGAAGAATTTACGGGAGTAAATTGCACATTCTGCCCACAAGGACATGCTATTGCTCAAAACCTACAAGACAACAACCAAGGTGATGTATTTTTAATAAACATTCATTCTGGTGGATATGCGGTCCCAAACGGGAGCCAACCAGATTTTAGAACACAGTGGGGAGAAGCCATCGATGATCAAAGCGGGCTAGCTGGATACCCTGCAGGAACTATTAATCGTCAAAATTTTCCTGGACAAGAACAAGGTAATTCAGGAACAACAGC
>JABHYI010000226.1 GCA_018656255.1 Bacteroidota bacterium | reverse complement strand
TTTGGCTTTGTAGTCTGTAACACCGCTAATTTCACAATGTGTAGTGGCTCCACCTAATGTTTCGTTGTCTATGCTTTCGCCAATTGCCGCTTTTACAAGATAGCTTCCTGCTAAGAAAATACTACCTGTTTTATCTACAATTATAGCCTCATCACTCATAATTGGTAGGTAAGCTCCACCAGCAACACAACTACCCATAACGGCAGAGATTTGTGTAATACCCATGCTGCTCATTACAGCATTGTTTCTAAAAATACGACCAAAGTGTTCTTTGTCTGGAAATATCTCATCTTGCATTGGCAGATACACTCCTGCGCTATCCACAAGATAAATTATAGGCAGTTTATTTTCTATTGAAATTTCCTGTGCGCGTAAATTTTTCTTCGCTGTTATAGGAAACCAAGCTCCTGCTTTTACAGTAGCATCATTGGCTACAACAATACATTGTTTGCCATTTATGTATCCAATTTTTACAACAACACCACCACTAGGGCAACCGCCATGTTCTTTGTACATTCCATCTCCAGCAAAAGCACCTATTTCTATAGATTTATTTTTATCATCTAATAGGTAATCAATGCGTTCTCGGGCAGTCATTTTTCCTTTACCATGATGTTTTTCAATGCGCTTTTCACCGCCACCAAGTTTTACTTTAGCAAAACGTTTGCGTAAATCTGAGAGAAGTAACTTATTATGATCTTCGTTTTTATTGAAGGAAAGGTCCATAGAGTTGTTTTATGCATGTAAAAATACGAAACTATACTATTATCAATATGGCAAAACTATTTTAAATTCACGATATTTGCCATATTAGTCCTTACCAAAGGTTGGTTTTTTTCTAATTGAAATCTTAGGCCGAGTTTTTGTTTTTTTAACTTCAAAAATAAACCCTAGTTATTTTTGAGAATTTCCTTCTAGGGTCACGGCTGTAAACAAACCTAATATACCCGCTATTGTTATTTTTGCAATAGCTAAAAACAACCACCCATGATGAATAAAAACACTGTTTTGGGATACGCTACACTGATAATGATTATTGTTGGCTTATCACTTATTGCTCTTGGCGCATTCAGGTATGATGATGTTGCTGGCTGGGGATTTGCATCCGTAGGAATTGGCTTTTTTGCCATTGCCTGGGTGTTCAACGCATTAAAAGGAAGAATGTAAATCACTATATTTTCTAAAAGTATTAACTATTAATTATCAATAATGTCTGACGATAAAAAAGTAATTTTCTCAATGTCTGGATTGACAAAGTCATTCCAAAGTGCACAAACACCTGTGCTTAAAAACATATACCTAAGCTTTTTCTATGGAGCTAAAATTGGTATTTTAGGATTAAACGGTAGTGGTAAATCTACCTTGCTTAAAATTATTGCTGGAGTAGATAAAAACTACCAAGGGGATGTTGTTTTTTCTCCAGGATACACTGTTGGTTATTTAGAACAAGAGCCGCAATTAGATCCTGAAAAAACAGTACTAGAAATTGTTAAGGAGGGCGCAGCAGAAACTGTTGCTATTTTAGATGAGTATAATAAAATTAACGATCAATTTGGTTTAGAGGAGGTCTACAGTGATGCAGATAAAATGGATAAACTCATGGCGCGTCAAGCCATATTACAAGATCAAATTGATGCTAGTAATGCTTGGGAGTTAGAGACCAAATTAGAAATTGCTATGGATGCCCTAAGAACACCTCAAGGGGATACAAAAATAGGTATTCTATCTGGAGGTGAGCGCAGGCGTGTAGCGCTTTGTAGGTTGCTGTTGCAAGAGCCTGACGTACTGCTTTTGGATGAGCCTACCAACCACTTAGATGCAGAAAGTGTACATTGGTTAGAGCACCATTTGGCGCAATATAAAGGAACGGTAATTGCCGTAACTCATGATAGGTATTTCCTTGATAATGTTGCTGGTTGGATACTTGAACTAGATAGAGGTGAAGGAATTCCTTGGAAAGGAAACTACTCTTCTTGGCTTGATCAAAAATCCAAGCGCATGGCTCAAGAAAGTAAAACAGCCAGTAAGCGTCAAAAAACATTAGAGAGAGAACTAGAGTGGGTACGTCAAGGTGCTAAAGGAAGGCAAACAAAACAAAAAGCGCGTCTAAATAATTATGACAAGCTAATGAGCCAAGATCAAAAACAACTAGACGAAAAGCTTGAAATATACATACCAAATGGACCTCGTCTAGGAACCAATGTTATTGAGGCTAGCGGTGTTAGTAAGGCTTACGGAGATAAATTACTGTATGAAGATTTAAATTTTAATTTACCCCAAGCAGGAATCGTTGGAGTTATTGGGCCAAATGGTGCTGGTAAAACAACTATTTTTAGAATGATAATGGGCGAGCAGACTCCAGATAAAGGGTCTTTTACTATTGGTGAAACGGCAAAGGTCTCTTATGTAGATCAAGCCCACTCTAACATTGATCAAGAGAAATCTATCTGGCAAAACTTTAGTGATGAACAAGAACTGGTGCTAATGGGTGGCAAAGAAGTAAATTCTAGAGCCTATTTGAGTAGATTTAATTTTACAGGAAGTGAGCAAAATAAAAAAGTATCACTTCTCTCTGGAGGTGAGAGAAACAGGTTACACCTGGCCATGACCTTAAAGGAGGAGGGCAATGTGCTCTTGCTTGATGAACCAACCAATGATTTGGATGTAAATACACTAAGAGCCCTGGAAGAAGGACTTGAGAATTTTGCTGGTTGCGCTGTAGTTATTAGTCACGACCGTTGGTTTCTAGATAGAATTTGTACTCACATACTAGCCTTTGAAGGAGAAAGTCAAGTCTATTTCTTTGAGGGAGGTTTTAGTGAATATGAAGAGAGTAAGAAAAAACGTTTGGGTGGTGATTTAATGCCTAAACGTATTAAATACAAAAAGCTAGTTAGGTAGTTTATACATCTATAATTTATAAAAAAACCGAGGTGCTTATTATTGCCTTGGTTTTTTTTATACCCTGTCTTAATTTCTTTATATTTATAACTCACTACAGCCTTAGTTATGTTGTGTGTTTTTATTTTAAACGAAAATTTATTTTTATGAAATTTTTTATCGATACTGCCAATCTAGAACAAATTAAAGAAGCACAAAGCCTAGGTGTTTTGGATGGAGTTACCACAAACCCATCTTTAATGGCTAAAGAAGGTATTACAGGCCATCAAAATATTTTACAGCATTATATAGCTATTTGTTCTTTAGTAGATGGAGATGTCTCTGCTGAGGTAATTGCTACAGAGTACCATGCAATGATTAAAGAAGGGGAGGCTCTAGCAAAACTTCATGAGCAAATTGTGGTCAAAATACCAATGATTAAAGATGGAATTAAGGCTATTAAATACTTTAGTGATCGCGGTATAAGAACCAACTGTACTTTGGTATTCTCATCTGGACAAGCATTACTTGCGGCTAAGGCAGGTGCAACTTATGTCTCTCCTTTTATTGGAAGACTTGATGATATATCTACAGATGGGCTTAATCTGATATCAGAAATTAGACTTATTTATGATAATTATGGGTTTGAAACCCAGATTCTTGCTGCCTCTGTAAGGCATACCATGCATGTTTTGGATTGTGCAAAAATTGGTGCAGATGTAATGACGGGTCCTTTGTCTTGTATTGAGGGACTACTTAAACATCCCTTAACAGATATTGGGCTAGCAAAATTCTTAGAAGATTATAATAAAGGAAATTAAGGCTACTATTTTTTGTTAAGATACCCCAGTAATAAAGATTCAAAATTCTGATTAAACAGATTTGAGTTTCCTTCTAGAATAATACCTCCTTTATCTACAATCATGGCTTTGTTTGCAGAATTAATAAATAGGGCATTTTTTGCAGCAGTACTATTTTTTAATTGATATTCATTCGCTTGGTTATACCCAGAACTTATAACTGTCTGGTTCCATGCAGAGAAGTCTGTCCCGGTATTAATACCCACAAAAGCATATTCTGGATATTTGGTTTTTAAATCTGAAATACGCACATGAATTTCTTTGTAATGCTTTACAGATTTAGTATTCCAGAAAAAGAAAACTGTTTTGGAAGCATTGATTTTTTGAAGTGATGTTATTTCATTGTGCCCCGTTATTAAAGCAAGATTTGGTATTAACTCACCTGCATTTATTTTGGAAGTATTATAGGCGTATCTCTCTACGTCTTTTTGGTGGGCCTCATTGTGGTCTAAGTTTTTAAATAAAACTACTAAATCATGCTCTTTTTGACTGTCATCTGCATGCACTAAATACCTCTTCACTGTGTTTTGCAATAAATTGTCATGTAACTGTTTATTTGTAATTAAGCTGTCAATGAGTTTTAATTTTTGTATTTGATGCTCATAAGATATTTTGTTAAAGGTTGGTTCTTTTTTTGTGTGACCTTGGTAGGCTAAATTGTCTAGATATCTATTGATGAACTGATGGTAGGTGTAGTAATTTTTTAATGTATTATCATTCAGATCTAAACTATCTCTGTAGGTGAAGAAGTTTTCTGGGTATTTAATTTTATTGTTAT
>JABHYI010000118.1 GCA_018656255.1 Bacteroidota bacterium | reverse complement strand
TCTACATCACCAATAATATCTGCAACGGTAACATCTGGAGTCGCTAATTTTTCAGAAAAGCGCATATCTCTATGAAGCCAAGTAATAGGAGTATCATCTCCTTTCTCTGAAATTAAATTTTGTGCAAATCTAGAAATAGGTTTAAAAGGGTCGTCATTTATTTCACTACCTGCAACTACGGGTATATATTCATCCAAAAGGGTGACCATTTGTCTTGCCAAACGAGTTTTTGCTTGCCCACGAAGCCCCAATAAGTTAATGTTATGCTTTGATAAAATGGCGCGTTCCAGCTCTGGGATAACTGTATACTCATAGCCGTGTATGCCCTCAAACACGGTTTGCTTTTTTGTTAACTTTAGCAATAGGTTGCTACGCAATTCATCTTTGACTGATTTGTATTGGTATCCAGATTTTTTAAGGGCTCCGAAAGTTGTATTTTTTTGTATGTCCATATGTATTATGTGTGGTTGTGCTTGTTATTATTTACAAGCTCAACAAGCTAGTTGTGTATTATTGTCTAAGGTTTCGTTTTCTATTGGTTTCGTAATCTGTAAAAATCATTTCTCCCAGCCCTTGCAAACCGGTATAAAAAGATTTTCCTTGATTGGCCTGAGTGAATTGATCTACAAATTGTTGCAAATATGGGTCACTGGCAATCATAAAAGTAGTAATAGGAATATGTAATTTTCTTGCCTGGGCGGCCATCATATAACATTTATTTACAATATGTTCATCTAGACCATTACTGTTTTTGTAATATGTTCCGTCGGGCAAACGCAAACAACTTGGTTTACCATCTGTAATCATGAAAATTTGTTTGTTGGTATTTCTTTTTCTTCTGAGCATATCCATTGCCAATTGTAATCCTGCAACCGTATTGGTATGGTAAGGCCCCACATTTAGATAGGGTAAATCTTTTATCTTAATAGGCCAAGCATCATTACCAAAGACTAAAATATCGAGGGTATCTTTAGGGTATCTGGTGGTTATGAGCTCACTGAGCGCCATAGCTACTTTTTTTGCAGGAGTAATTCTATCCTCTCCGTACAAAATCATAGAATGACTAATGTCTATCATAAGTACGGTACTCATTTGAGATTTATGCATAGACTCCTCTACTACAAGATCATTTTCAGTAAGGCGGAAATCTCCAATACCGTTATTGATTTGAGCATTTTTAATACTTTCGGTCATGGATATTTGATCCATGGCATCACCAAATTGATACTGCCTAAAATCACCAGATTGTTCATCGCCAGTGCCAAGGTGTTTGGTTTTATGATTTCCTTGCCCAGAACGCTTGATGTTGCCGAAGATTTGTTCTAAAGCACGTTTTCTTAAAGCTCTTTCTAATTTTTCTGTAATAGATAGTTTTCCATCACCTTGTCCAGGTCCATTGGTTCCATCTTGCTCAAACTCTTCTCGTATAAAGCCGCGATCTTTTAATTCTTGAATAAAATCATCAATGGTGTAATCATCTGTGGTAATCTCATACTCTTGATCTAACTGGCGCAACCAATCTATAGCTTCATCAAAATCACCAGAGGTATGGGTAATGAGTTCTTGAAAAACACCAAATAATCGATCAAAGATAGATTCCTGTTTTGCACTGTGTTTGGTGAATATAAATCCAGATTTTTGGTGCTGTAACGGTGTATGCTTAGAGGGTTTATTCATGCTTATAAAATTACGGTTTATTCTGTATATTTAAAAAACACAAACGTTAAACTGCTATTAAAAAACGCTTTGCAATACCCTAAAAAAATTTAAGTGTATTTTAAGAATTCAAAGGCAAGTATCACGTTTTGCTTGTTTATATTTAGTACTTATATCTAAAGGAAAACCAAGCCATGAAAAAAAGTCTACTACTGTTGCTTATTTGCATCTCAGCCACCGTTATATCTCAAGAATTACCTATAAACTACTTACAGGATTTGGAGCCAAGAAATATAGGCCCTGGAGGCATGTCTGGCCGTGTTACGGCAATAGATGTTGTTCTCAATAACCCAGAGGTAATGTATGTAGGTACGGCCTCTGGTGGTTTATGGAAATCTAACAGTGGTGGTGTTACTTGGAAACCAATTTTTGATAACGAAAAAACAGCCTCTGTTGGAGCCCTAGCAATTCAACAATCTAACCCCGCAGTGATTTGGGTTGGTACTGGAGAGGGAAACCCAAGAAATAGTCTAAACGGCGGCTATGGTGTCTATAAATCCATAGACGGTGGCCACTCTTGGAATGCTATGGGTTTGGAGAAAACAAGGCATATTCATAAAATACTCATAGACCCAAGCAATCCAGATACAGTGTATGTTGGCGCAATTGGTTCTCCTTGGGGTGAACACGAGCAGCGGGGAGTATATAAAACTACAGATGGAGGGAAATCATGGAAACAAATTTTATTTCAGAACAACAAAACGGGTGTTGCTGATATGGTCATGGACCCCACAAATCCAAATAAGATTATTGTTGCCATGTGGGAGCACAAAAGAGATCCTTGGTTTTTTACATCTGGAGGAGAAGGTTCTGGAATTTTCATAACTCATAATGGTGGTTCAACCTGGGAAGAGCGCACTCACAAAGACGGGCTGCCAGAGGGAGACCTAGGGCGCATTGGACTGGCCATAGCTCCAAACAAACCAAATATAATATACGCCTTGGTAGAGGCCAAAAAAAATGCGCTGTATAAAAGTACAGACGCAGGATTTACCTGGACAAAGACCAATGATAAAAGCGATATTGGGAATAGACCCTTTTATTACAGTGATATATTTGTAGACCCTCAAAATGAAAATAGAGTGTATTCTGTGTTTACCTATGTTAATGTAAGTGAAGATGGAGGAAAAAACTTTAAACAACTTATGCCTGCCTATGGTGTGGATAACGGAGTACATCCAGATCATCACGCCTGGTGGATACATCCAAGCAACGGAAATTTTATGATAGATGGTAATGATGGCGGCATGAATATTACCAGAGATGGAGGAAAAACCTGGCGCTTTATTGGCAATATCCCAGTAGCGCAATTTTATCATATCAATGTAGATAATGAGTTTCCATATAATGTATACGGTGGTATGCAAGATAACGGTAGCTGGAGAGGTCCTGCCTATGTTTGGAAAGACCAGGGCATAAGAAACAGCTATTGGCAAGAAATAAGTTTTGGTGATGGGTTTGATGTTGTCCCAGACAGGGAGGATAGCCGCTACGGCTGGAGTATGAGCCAGCAAGGCTCTGTTAGCAGGTATGATCATCTAACTGGAAACAACTACACGGTAAAACCAACACATGAAGATCCAGATGTTACCCTCAGATTTAACTGGAATAGCGCCATAAACATTGATCCTTTTGATGCAAGTACCATATATTTTGGGAGCCAATTTGTGCATAAATCTATGGACAAGGGGCTTACTTGGAGTGTGATATCTCCAGATTTAACCACCAATGATCCAGAAAAACAAAAACAAAGTCAAAGTGGCGGATTAACTATGGATGCAACAGGCGCCGAGAACCATACCACCATTTTAGTGATTGAGCCTTCAACATTAGAAAAAGAAGTGTTGTATGTTGGTACAGATGATGGCCGCGTACATGTGAGCATAAATGCAGGAACCTCTTGGGAAGAAATCTCAAAACTCCCTGGCCTTCCAAAAGGAAGTTGGATTACCCAGATTAAAGCAAGTAATAAAAATAAAGCCGAAGCGCTTCTAGTTGCAAACAATTATAGACGTTTTGATTATACACCATATGCATACCGCACCACAAATTATGGACGTTCTTGGACCAGAATTATAGATCAAGAAGATACTCAGAGTTATGCCCTTTGTATTATAGAAGATCCTCAAGAAAAAAATCTGCTGTTTTTAGGAACAGATGATGGGCTGTATTACTCTACCAATGCAGCAAAAACTTGGACCAAATGGACACATGGATTCCCAACGGTACCTGTAAAAGATTTGGTAATTCAAGAAAGAGAAAATGACTTGGTCATAGGTACCTTTGGTCGTGCTGCCTGGGTATTGGATGACATAAGCCCACTAAGAGCTATTGCCAAAGAAACTGCCATTTTAGAACAAAGGCTGAAAGTATTTACTCCACCCACAGCATATCAAGCAGCCTATCAGCAGCCAACAGGCAGCAGATTTGGTGCAGATGCAATGTACCAAGGAGAAAACAAAGCCTTTGGGGCGCACATTAGCTATTGGTATAATGCAAAACAGACAACTACAGAAACTCTAGACAGCTCTGAAGAGCAAAAGCCGCCTAGTGATTCTATATTCATGAAAATTTATGATAAAGACCGTTTGATTAGGACACTTAAAAGAAAAGTTCCAGATAGTTCTGGTATTTACAAATGGACATGGTATTTAAATGAAGCCGGTGGAGATAGACCCTCAAGAAAAATAAGAAAAAGAAAAAATGAACCAAGTGGCAGCAGTGTAAAACCAGGAAACTATAACGTTGTTTTATCCAACGGTGGTGTGATTACTCAAACTACCATTACCGTGGCTAGCGATCCAAGGTTAGCTGTTTCTCAAAAAGCAATTGACCAAAAGTATGCAACTTCAAAAAAAGTTCAGCAGATGACTCAAATTGCTGCAGATGCTGTAAAACAATTGGTAGAAAGTAAAAACACCGCAACTAATTTTAGTAAAACACTAAAAAAAGAAGACAAAAAGCTTCATAAAGATGCTATTGATTTAAGTGCTAAAATTTCAGAAACTATAGAAAATCTTATCTCGCTTTATATAGGTAAAGAAGATAAGCGCCAGGGTATTACTAGAAATCCTGAGGTTACGGTATTAAATAGAATTAGAACAGCAGGCTGGTATGGTGGTAGTCGCCCAGATGGCATCACCCAAACAGAGATAACGCTACTAAAACATGCACAAGACCAGCTCAATAATGCCCTTGATAAAACCAACGCGTTTTTTGAAAAAGATTGGTTGGCTTATAAAGATACCATGACTAATGTAAAGACAAAACCTTTTAAAGACACCAAGATATTTAGTAAGAATTAAAAAAAGTAACACCTAACCCTTAAATTATATTTTAAAGAAATGAAAAAAACGATTGCACTACTGCTTATTACGCTTGTAACAATTCAAACCACAAAGGCACAAGAAAATGGCCAAGATGAATTTGGATCTTGGATGATGTTTTTTGGAAATGCACGCCTGTCAGAGAATATTAGTATCTCTCCAGAGGTGCAGTATAGAACCTATGAGTTTGGTTCAAATTTTAATCAGTTACTGCTAAGAACGGGAGTAAATTGGCATATAAATAAAAGCACAACCGCTAGTATAGGGTATGGATATATTTCTACAGACGGAACCTTCAGTGAACCAACCGGTGAGCAAAACACCCTAGAGCATAGACTATATGGGCAGTTTACTAGTAAAAATACTTTGGGCAAATTTAAGGCAACACACAGGTACAGGTTTGAACAGCGTTTTATAGACAGCCCAATATCTGGCAATGACACGCAATATAGAGTGCGTTATTTACTAAGAGTCTCCTACCCTATCTACAAAAATTGGTTTGTATCTGCCTATGATGAAGTTTTTATCAATTTAAAAGAACCTGTTTTTAGTCAAAACAGATTATATGCGGCAGTAGGATATCATTTAAATAGTAATATTACTACGCAGGTAGGGTATTTAAAAAATCATTTTACGGGCAAAAACTATGATCGTTTTCAAATAGGTATTTGGTATAAGCTCGATCTTAGAGATAAAAAGTAGTCACGTCTATAAAATCAAACTACTTAATGCATTGAAGCCCTATGTGTTTTGTTTTAAAAAAACGCTACATCTTTTTTTTTGCCGAAAGGTTAAATTGTATATTACACTATCATAAATATTTAAATATTAAACCCATGAAAAATTATATTCTACTGGCTATGCTCGTATTATTGAGTGCATCTAGTTGTAAAAACGATACTTCTAAAAAAACAAAAAAAGCAGACGGTGAATCTCATGCTGCTATGATTGAGTCAACCTTAAAGCAGGACACAGAAACAATAAAAATAAAAGTAATTCTAGAGTCTAAAGGAGAAAAAAAATCTAAGGCAGTA
>JABHYI010000117.1 GCA_018656255.1 Bacteroidota bacterium | reverse complement strand
TGCGTATGAGCCCACATAAAAGTCTGCATCTTCAATCTCACAAGAATGAATCTCTGCGCCACTAGAGGCCCTACGATCTGGATTGGCAAACAAATCGTTAATATATGATGTGATATTAAATTTTTCTGTGGCTCCCAAGACCAAATCTACTCCATCTACATCAGCAAGCTGTTGTGGTTGGAGTTGAGCATAACAACCAATAGCTGCAATAAAAGCATCGGGGTTGGCTTTTTGAGCTTGTTTTACAATGCTTTTAAATCGTTTGTCTGCATTTTCGGTAACACTACAGGTATTTATAACATATACATCTGCAGGGTCAGTGAAATCTACCCGCTGGAAGCCCTCGTTTGTGAAATCACGGGAAATAGTAGATGTTTCACTAAAATTAAGCTTGCAGCCTAAGGTATAAAAAGCAGCTTTTTTCACGACAGCCATATATTAAAAATAAATTAAGTGCAAAGTTAGTAGATTTTAAAAAGAGAATAATTAATCTTTAAGAGCGTCTCCACTGCTTGCTTATTTCAAACACCTCATTTAAAATAGCCTCTTCTTGAGTATCAAATTCAAGCCCACGCCTACCCATAACAATAGCGGCTACTTCAAAAGCTTTTTTAGTATTGTAGGTCTCCATGCCGCTTGAGCCGCCCCAGGTAAAGCTTGGAATAAAATTGCGAGGATAGCCTGTGCCAAAAATATTAGCGCTCACCCCTACTACAGTTCCGGTGTTAAACATGGTGTTGATACCACATTTACTGTGATCACCCATCATAAGACCGCAAAACTGAGTTCCAGTTTTAGCAAATCTTTCGGTATCATAATCCCAAAGACGCACCTGCGCATAGTTGTTTTTTAAATTTGAAGTATTGGTGTCTGCACCAAGATTACACCAGTGACCAAGCACAGAATTACCCATATACCCGTCATGCCCTTTATTTGAAAAGCCCATCATAACAGAATTTGCAACCTCACCTCCTACCTTGGAGTGAGGTCCTATAGTTGTGCCACCATAAATTTTAGCTCCCATTTTAACACTAGAATGCTCACAAAGAGCGAAAGGCCCCTGGATTGTAGCCCCTTCCATAAGCACAGTGTTTTTACCAATATAAATAGGACCATCTGTTGCATTTAAAGATGCGCACATAACTTTAGCTCCTTTTTCAATAAATATATGCTCTGGATTAAAAGCTATTGTGGTTTTGGGTATCGCCTCAGAGGATCTTCCTTTGGTCAATACATCATAATCTCTCATGATTGCCTGATGATTCTTCTCAAAGATATCCCAAGTGTTTTCTATACGCAGCACGTCATCATCTGTATACTGAGTTATAGTAAAGGCATCAAAATCTATTTCTTGATCTTCTTTGGCGTAAAAGGCCAAAGGTTCATCGTTATAGAAAATGGCTTGATTCTCTTGCAGGTTCTTGATTAATAGCACTAAGTTCTCAGAAGGACAAAAAGAAGCATTTATGAGCACATTATGTTCTAGCTCTACCATAGGAAATTTATCTGACAGATACTCTTCTGTTACGGTAGTAGTTGTAGAACCTAAGAATTTTTCCCATTTTTCACGAATGGTTAAAATACCAATCCTAATATCTGCCACTGGCCGTGTAAAGGTAAAAGGCAATAACTGGTTGCGCACTGCGCCGTCAAAAAGGATGTAGTTCATAATAAGATATTAAATAGAATAATCAAAAATAGCAATTTAACACAACATAGTACCTATGGTTACAACGCATGACTGCTGCAAGATATGCGATAACGAAAAAAAGCCTACGATTTCTCGTAGGCTTTTTGTGTATGTATAGCAAAAAACTACTCTTTGTCCTGTGCCGGAGCTGCAGCTGGTTTTTTGAATTTTGCGTATTTGTTCTTGAACTTATCGATACGTCCTGCTGTATCAATTAATTTAGATTTACCTGTATAAAATGGGTGAGATGTTCTTGAGATTTCCATTTTTACCACTGGATACTCTACACCATCAACCTCAATTGTTTCTTTTGTGTTTGCAGTAGATTTTGTTAAAAACACATCATCGTTTGACATATCTTTAAATGCTACTAATCTATAATTCTCAGGGTGGATACCTTTTTTCATCTTAAATCTCTTTAGTATATTGACATTACTGACCTTTCAGCAAATGCGTTTGCAAAAATAGATATATTTAAATAATCTGCAACAACTTTTTATCTTTTTTTTGAATGATTCTGACTTGTGCATTTTGGGATGAAAACTGAGCGCTTACAATGCCTCTAATTGAAAGAATAATTACTGTGTTAGCACATATAATTTATTAAAAATCTACAAAAACAAATTAATTACTAAAAAAACCTATCACTTTTTGTTTTTTTTACCTAATTTACTATGCGTGCATAGTAAATTAATAGTATCTTTGAAGTTAGAATTAATATAACAACCGCTGTACCATTGAAAGAAAAGACAATAGATTATGTACTTAGAGCCACCTGGATGGCGGTACAAAAAATGTACAATGAAGAGGCAGGCACCAAAGGAAGTACTATGGCTACAGGTTTTGCTCTTATTAGTATAGATCCAGAAAAAGGCACCCCTTCTACCGCCCTAGGTCCTAAAATGGGTATAGAGGCAACCTCTTTATCCCGTACTCTAAAAAAAATGGAACAGCAAGGGCTCATAGACCGCAGGCCCAACCCAGAAGATGGTCGCGGGGTACTTATACATCTTACAGCCTTTGGCAAAGAAATGAGAGAATTCTCTAAAGGTGTTGTACTTAGATTTGATGAGGCTGTAAAAGAACAAGTCTCTGAAGAGGATATAAAAACATTTAAAAAAGTTGCCAGTACCATAACGGAGCTAATTAGCAACAAAAACATATATAAAAAGGTAATACATAATTAAACGGTATGTCTAAAAGAAGAATTAACAAAGTAGCCGTTGTAGGCTCAGGAATTATGGGTAGCGCTATTGCTTGCCATTTTGCAAACATTGGTGTAGAAGTCTTATTACTGGACATCATACCCCGAGAATTGACAGATAAAGAAACGGCAAAAGGATTAACCCTAGAAGATAAAGAGGTACGTAACCGTCTTGTAAACCAAGCCCTTGCTAGTTCTATTAAATCTAAGCCCGCTCCCCTATACAATAGCGCCTTTGCAAAAAGAATTACAACAGGTAATCTTGAAGATGATATTGCAAAAGTAGCACAGGTAGACTGGATCATTGAAGTGGTTATAGAACGGCTAGATATCAAACAAAAAGTATTTGAAAATCTAGAAAAGCACAGAACCCCAGGAACCTTAATTACCTCAAACACCTCTGGTATTCCTATTGGGTTTATGAGTGAAGGGCGCAGTGAAGATTTTCAAGCGCATTTCTGCGGAACCCATTTCTTCAACCCGCCGAGATACTTGAAGTTATTTGAAATCATCCCTGGACCCAAAACAAAACCTGAGGTTTTAGAATTTTTCAGCACCTATGCAGAACAGTTTTTAGGCAAGACAACTGTTATTGCCAAAGACACCCCTGCCTTTATTGGTAACCGTATTGGTATTTTCTCAATCATGAGTTTGTTTCATACCGTTAAACAAATGGGCTTAACCATAGAAGAGGTAGATAAGTTATCTGGCCCTGTTATAGGTCGTCCTAAGTCTGCAACCTTTAGAACCGTAGATTTAGTAGGACTAGACACTTTGGTACACGTTGCCAACGGAATTAGAGAAAACTGCCCTGGTGACGAGCGTTTAGAGCTGTTTGAGTTGCCAGATTTTATTGGCACCATGATGGACAACAAATGGCTTGGGAGCAAGACCGGGCAAGGATTTTATAAAAAGACTAAAGATAGTAAAGGTAAAACCGAAATTTTAAGTCTGGATTTAAATACCCTAGAATACAGAGCTGCTCAAAAAGGAAAGTTTGCTACCCTGGAGCTCACAAAATCTATAGACAATGTTGCAGACAGATTTAAAGTTTTAGTAAACGGTAAGGACAAGGCTGGAACTTTTTACAGAAAGACTCTGGCTGCCCTATTTGGATATATAACGCATCGTATCCCAGAAATAGCTGATGAGTTATACAAAATAGATGATGCCATGAAAGCAGGTTTTGGTTGGCAACACGGGCCGTTTCAAATTTGGGATGCCATTGGTCTAGAAGCTGGGATAGAAATCATGAAAACAGAAGGCCAACAACCAGCCTTATGGATTGAAAAAATGCAAGAGGCTGGATGTACTAGCTTTTATTCAGTAAAACAAGGCGCTACCTATTACTATGATATTGCTTCAAAAAAACAAATCAAAGTACCTGGGCAAGACGCTTTTATAATACTAGACAACATTAGAGAATCTAGCGCAGTGTTTAAAAACAGCGGCGTTGTAATAGAAGATTTAGGTGACGGAATTTTAAACTGTGAGTTTAGATCAAAAATGAATAGCATCGGTGGAGATGTGCTAGCAGGTATACATAAAGCCATAGATCTGGCTGAAAAAGATTTTGACGGCTTGGTTATAGGAAACCAAGGTGCAAACTTCTCTGTGGGTGCAAATATTGGTATGATTTTCATGATGGCTGTAGAGCAAGAGTATGATGAGCTGAATGCTGCCATCAAGTATTTCCAAGACACAGTAATGCGCCTTCGATATTCTAGCATACCAACAATAATGGCCCCTCATGGCTTGACCCTTGGTGGTGGCTGTGAATTGACCCTTCATGCAGATCGTGTTGTAGCGGCGGCAGAGAGTTATATTGGGCTAGTTGAGTTTGGAGTGGGTGTAATTCCTGGAGGCGGTGGTTCTAAAGAAATGGCCCTCAGAGCTAGTGATATATTTCAAAAAGGAGATGTTGAGCTTAATGTACTGCAAGAGCATTTCTTGACCATAGGTATGGCCAAGGTTTCTACCTCAGCACATGAGGCCTATGATTTAGACATTCTAAAACCTGGAAAAGATATCGTGGTGGTAAACACCTCTAGACAAATTGCAACGGCAAAAGCCCTTGCAAGACAAATGGCAGATATGGGATACACTAAACCTGCAGCTAGAAACGACGTTAAAGTACTTGGTAAACAGGCCTTAGGAATGTTCTTAGTAGGTACAGACGCCATGAATGCAAGTAAATACATAAGTGAGCATGATCAAAAAATTGCCAACAAACTAGCCTATGTGATGGCTGGTGGTGATCTAAGCGAGCCTACTCTGGTGAGCGAACAATATCTTTTAGATCTGGAGCGTGAAGCTTTTCTGAGTCTTACTGGAGAACGCAAAACTTTAGAGCGTTTACAGCACATGATACAAAAAGGAAAACCACTTAGAAACTAACGTTTGTAATAAACCAAAAGAAAAATGAAAACAGCATATATAGTAAAAGCATACCGTACCGCAGTTGGAAAAGCACCTAAAGGAGTGTTTCGATTTAAAAGAACTGATGAGCTGGCAGCAGAGACCATTAAGTACATGATGGAAAAACTTCCAAGTCTGGACCCAAAACGCATTGACGATGTTATTGTAGGTAATGCAATGCCAGAAGGAGCGCAAGGTCTAAACATGGCACGTCTTATTTCCCTTATGGGTCTAGACATTGTAGATGTTCCTGGAGTAACAGTAAATCGGTTTTGTTCTAGTGGTATAGAAACCATTGCAATGGCAGTAGCGAAAATACAATCTGGTATGGCTGATTGCATTATTGCAGGGGGCGCAGAGTCTATGAGTAGTGTTCCCATGACTGGTTTTAAACCAGAATTAAACTATGATGTTATACAATCTGGTCATGAAGATTATTATTGGGGCATGGGTAATACCGCAGAAGCAGTTGCCAAGCAGTTTAACGTCTCTAGAGAAGATCAAGATGTCTTTGCCTATAATTCTCACATAAAGGCTTTAAAAGCACAAGCAGAAGATCGTTTTCAAGATCAAATTGTGCCAATTACAGTACATCAAACGTTTATTGATGAGTCGGGCAAAAAACAAAGCAAAAGCTATGTTGTCAATAAAGATGAAGGTCCAAGAGAAGGTACTAGTATACAAGCATTAGCAAAACTACGAGCTGTCTTTGCAGCAGGTGGAAGTGTAACAGCTGGTAACTCATCACAGATGAGTGATGGTGCTGCCTTTGTGATGGTAATGAGTGAAGATATGGTTAAAGAGTTAAACCTTGAGCCTATTGCTAGAATGGCAAACTATGCTGCCGCAGGTGTAGAACCCCGTATAATGGGTATAGGTCCTGTAAAGGCTATTCCAAAGGCTTTAAAGCAAGCTGGACTAAAACAAGAAGATATCAAGCTTATTGAGTTAAACGAAGCGTTTGCCTCACAATCATTAGCAGTAATAAGAGAACTAGACTTGAATCCAGATATTATTAATGTAAATGGAGGCGCCATAGCTCTTGGCCACCCACTAGGATGTACAGGAGCTAAATTATCTGTACAGCTTTTTGATGAAATGAGAAAGCGAGATATGGCAGGACAGTACGGTATGATTACAATGTGCGTAGGTACTGGTCAAGGCGCTGCAGGAATATTTGAATTTTTAAAATAACAACAGTGTCCTCTTTAGAGGAAATTACAAGAAAAAATATGACAACACAAGAAAACAATAGCATCCTTAGAGGAGGGCAATTTTTAGTAAAACAGACAGATTGCAATGATGTATTCACTCCTGAAGACTTTAGTGAACAGCAGCAGATGATGAAAGAGGCTGTAATGGAGTTTAATGATCGCGAGATTATTGTGCACCGTTCACGTTTTGAGGCAAAAGATTTTGCACTTACAGAAGAGGTTATGCGAAAGGCTGGAGCGTTAGGTTTTTTAAGCGTAGCTGTTCCAGAGAAATTTGGTGGCATGGGTATGGGTTTTGTGTCAACGGTACTCACCTGTGACTATATCTCTAGTGGAACAGGTTCTTTCTCTACAGCTTTTGGAGCACATACAGGTATTGGAACTATGCCAATAACACTTTATGGAACAGAAGACCAAAGAAACAAATATGTGCCAAAGCTTGCAAGCGGAGAGTGGTTTGGCGCCTATTGCTTGACAGAACCAAGCGCAGGAAGTGATGCTAACTCAGGAAAAACAAAAGCAGTACTGAGTGAAGATGCAACACATTACAACATAACAGGGCAAAAAATGTGGATTTCAAATGCAGGGTTTTGCAATGTATTAATTGTCTTTGCCCGCATAGAAGATGACAAAAATATTACAGGTTTTATTGTAGAGAATGACCCTACAAATGGCATCACTATGGGTGATGAAGAACACAAACTAGGCATAAGAGCCTCTTCTACCCGTCAAGTATTTTTTAACAATACAAAAGTGCCTGTAGAAAACATGCTTGCTGGTCGTGGAGAAGGTTTTAAAATTGCAATGAATGCTCTTAATGTTGGCCGCATTAAATTGGCCGCAGCCTGTTTAGATTCTCAAAGACGTTTGGTTAGTGGCGCTATACAATATGCTACACAGCGCAAACAGTTTGACACGCCTATTTCAGAATTTGGAGCAATAAAAGCTAAAATTGCAGAGACAACCACAAATGCTTTTGTTGGAGAATCTGCAACCTATAGAGCATCAAAAAACATTGAAGATAGAATTAACATTAGAATAGCTCAAGGAAACACCCACCAGGAGGCAGAATTAAAAGGAGTAGAAGAATATGCCATTGAGTGCTCCATTTTAAAGGTAGCTGTTTCTGAAGATGTTCAAAATTGCGCCGATGAAGGAATTCAAATATTTGGAGGTATGGGCTTCTCTGAAGACACACCAATGGAGTCTGCATGGCGTGATGCGCGTATCACGCGTATCTATGAGGGCACCAATGAGATCAACCGCATGTTATGTGTAGGTATGCTAGTGAAAAAAGCCATGAAAGGCCATATTGATTTATTGGGCCCAGCACAGGCAGTTGCAGATGAACTACTAGGCATACCATCTTTTGACACCCCAGATTTCTCTCAGAGGTTAAGTGAAGAAAAAGACATGCTTGCTAAATTGAAAAAAGTGTTTTTAATGGTTGCCGGTGCTGCAGTACAAAAATATGGACCAGCTCTAGAAGAACACCAACAAATGTTGTTAGCGGCTAGTGACATTTTAATTGAAATATACATGGCAGAAAGTGCTGTATTGCGTGCAGAGAAAAGCACAAAAAACAACTCAGAAAATGCAGACTATCAAGTAGCTATGGCGCAGTTGTATTTATACAATGCAGTAGATACTATCACCTCTAAAGCAAAAATGGCAATTATCTCTTTTGCAGAGGGTGACCAGCAGCGCATGATGCTTATGGGGCTTAAAAGATTTACAAAATACCAAACTATGCCAAATATTGTTGGACTGCGTAACACAATTGCAGAAAAGGTAGCTTTAGAAAACCAATACCCTTTTTAATGTAAAACAGAGGTGTTCTAAGGTTTGTTATTTGTTAGAATCTATTTTATTAAGTACAATTTTAATTAACAACCACACCGGAAAGAGTATACCACATAAAAAAGAGGGTAAAGTAGTGAGTTCTTTATAAACACCAATTAATGTAAAGTAAATTTCATTTAAGTGTAATAAATAGATTAAACCTATGTTTGCCCAAGATAGAAGTGAAACAATGATTAAATATTTGTTTTTCATATTACAATAATAATAATAATAATAATAATGCGTCATAATTATGGCGCATTTACTTTTTAATAAACTTAATGGTTTTGACTACAACTCCCTTTTGGTAGACCTTTACCAGATACAAACCACTTGAGAGTGAGCAAACATCTATAGCAAAAAACCCATTAGCAGATTGGCTGTCTTGCAAGAGCGTGTTGCCCAACATATCATAAACGAAAACAGCATCTGTTGTATTTGAGTTTGAGGTATTGACAAACAATACATCATCAACGGGGTTTGGATAACTTGTCACGGATGGTTTTAGGGCAGAGGCAATCCCTAAGTCTTGACCAAGTGGCAAACGTATACCCACTGGGCGGTGGTCTGAGACGTTTTGATCATACTCATTAAAACCTCCTTGAAGATAAGAGTCTACCTTTATAGTTTGGGTAACGGCCCCTGGCATTGCATATAATTCAAAGAGCTCATCTGTAATTAATATATGGTCTAGATGTGATGGCCAATTTGGGAAAGACCAATTTGAAACGCTCCCTTGAGCAATATCCATATCTGCAAAAAAATAGGACTCAGGATCATTCAAAAAAGGTGAAAACACATTGTGAGGGTCTGGATCTGTTAAGATATCATTTAAATCTCCAACTACAAATACAGCAGCATTTGAGAGGTTGGTGTCAATATATTGTTTTAAGAGTAGATTTGCCGTGTACCTTCTTGTTTCTTGATCCCAAGGGTTATCTAAGTCTAAAAGACCATTTCCGCAGCATTTATAATGATTGTTAATGATAACAAAATCCTGATTTGCATAAGTAACCTCTATAACCATAGGAAATCTAGGGAAGTTATTCCACTCTGGAGCTTGGGTAAAAAGCTCATAGGCGCTATTGAGCTCTACGACCTCATGTTTATACAAAAACACAAGCCCTGCCCTATCTAGTGATTGACTGTAAAGCGTATAGTCATCCAAAAAGGTGTCTAGATTATCTAAAATGGGATAATTTTGTATCTCTTGTATTGCAATAATATCTGCATCTATAGCCTCAATGATCTCCAAGACATATTGCAAAGTTGCAGGCTCGTTTTTAGGAAAGTTTTCAATATTCCAGGTAACAACCTCAAAGCTGTCATCGCTACCAAAGGAGAGATCATCCAAACTCTGGGCATAACTGGTAAAGGGTATTAATAAAAGAAAAACCAAATACTTATGTAGCATACTACAAAAATAACCAATAAACAGCCATCTACCTCATTATCCTTTTTTAGTTACCCAAAAACTATGTCTTGTAAATTAACCAAACTTTGTACCTTGGGGCTATAAATTATACGCTATGAAAAATTTTGTTATTTTGTTATTTCTTTCTACCTCTCTGAGTTTTTCTCAAACAGATGTAGATGTTTTTGTGATGGATTTCACCCTAGATGACCAGGTAATGAACATCTCAGGACTAAAAAATATTTCAAACAACCCAGGCTATGATAGCCAACCCTTTTTTACAAACAACAAGCAATTATTGTATGCTGGCACCCAAAATGGACAGACAGACATTGTTATGTATGATCTTACAACTAACACATCAAATGTTGTAAATACAACAACCCCAGGTGGTGAATATTCTCCAAAACAAATCCCTGGGTCTAAAGATATCGCCTCAGTGCGCCTAGACCCAAACGGCTTACAGCGCCTTTACTCCTATAACCAAACAGATATACCACATGGCGCTTCTAGGATGCTTCTTGATACCCTAGAGGTTGCTTATTTTGCTTTTTTTGACAGTAGCCGTATTGTGGCATCTATCTTGGGTACAAACCAATTAAACCTAGTGGTTGCCAATTTAATAACAAAACAAGTAACCCCTTATATAGAAAACTCAGGTAGGTCAATCCATAACATACCTCAAAGTACTTCTGTGAGTTATACCCTTACTAATGAAGACAAAAATATGGATGTGTACATCCTAGATCTAGACCAAGGCGCAGAGAGTTTTTTTGTGTGCCAATTACCAGTTGGAGTCCAGGATCATTGTTGGATTAATGATAATCAGC
>JABHYI010000152.1 GCA_018656255.1 Bacteroidota bacterium | reverse complement strand
TTAAAGGCGCACAACAAAACAAACTAGTAGTAGGCTCTCAGGCAAGAATTTTATATGCAGACTCAGAAGGAAGAATGAAAATAGCCAGTGCTTTTAATAAAGCAATTAAAGAGGGCCATCTTGATACAATTATCCTAGGGCGTGACCATCATGATGTAAGTGGTACAGACTCTCCCTACCGTGAAACAAGCAATATTTATGATGGAAGCCGCTTCACGGCAGATATGGCAATACAAAATGTTATTGGAGATAGTTTTAGAGGTGCAACCTGGGTAAGTATACACAATGGCGGGGGTGTTGGCTGGGGTGAAGTAATCAATGGCGGTTTCGGTATGGTTCTTGATGGTAGCAATGATGCACAAAGACGACTGGAAAATATGCTCTTTTGGGATGTTAACAATGGTATTGCAAGACGTAGTTGGGCAAGGAACAAGGAAGCTGTATTTGCTATTAAAAGAGAAATGAAACGAAACCCAAATCTCAAAGTAACACTTCCGAATTTTGTAGATGATTCACTTTTAAATTAAAAACATTATGAACTTATTAAAATTCTTTTCTGTTATCGCTTTACTTCTTCTAACCTCTTGTAACATCGTTCGGGTGGTGAGTGATTATGATAAAGCAACCAACTTTGACAACTACACTACATTCGCTTTTTTTAAACCAGGTATAGACAAGGCCAAAATTAGTGATCTGGACAAAAAGAGAATATTGCGCGCCATACAAGATAATTTAATGGCAAAAGGCATGAATAAAAATAGCAGCCCAGATATTTTGGTTAGTATTTTTACCAAAGAAAGCCAACGCGTAGATATCTATCAAAACAACTTTGGTGGGGCTTGGGGCTGGAATCCATATTGGGGAGGAAACTTTAACAACAATAGAATGATATCTTCAAACATAGAAGGCAGCCTCTTTATAGACCTTATTGATGCCAATACCAAAGAATTAATTTGGCAAGGTGTTAGCCATAGTGGCATATATAACGGTAATGATATAGAAAAACGTGAGGAGAAAATACGTCTTATTGTTTCAAAAATACTAGCGCAATACCCACCTAATGCAAACAATAAATAAGCAATAGATTAACTCTTTTGAATTCGCTTTTTAAATTTTTTTTAAACCTATTTCCAAGAACATTACTTATTAAAATAAGTTATTTGGTGAGACCCTTTGTTGCTTTTTTTTTAAGAGGAAATACATACACAGATCCCATAGATGGAAAATCATACCGAAGGTTTCTTCCTTATGGATACGCCAAGGTTAGAGAAAATGTGCTAGCACCTGGCACTCTATCTCTAGAAAGACATCGTCTCTTTTGGTTGTATTTAAAAAATGAAACTACTTTTTTCTCTGCCCCTTTGAGAGTATTACACTTTGCCCCAGAACAAGCATTTGTGCAGAAATTTAAAAAACAAAAAAACCTTACCTACACCACCACAGACCTCAACTCTCCTATTGCAGATGTGAAAGCAGATATTTGTGACTTACCCTTTAAGGATAATAGTTTTGATTTTATTATTTGCAATCACGTTTTAGAGCATATCCCAGATGACACCAAAGCCATGCAAGAATTATATCGTGTGTTGGCTCCTTCAGGAACTGCTATTATGCAAGTTCCTTACGATGCAAAACGGGAGATCACCTTTGAAGACAACACCATCACAGACCAAAGTGAACGCACCCGTATTTTTGGACAGTATGACCACCTAAGGGTCTATGGAATGGATTATTTTAAAAAACTCTCAAGTATCGGCTTTGATGTTAACGCCTTAGATTACACCAGTGGCATCAGTAGTGATGACATAGAGCGTTACAGGCTCTGCAAAGGAGAACTACTGCCTGTCTGTAAAAAATAAAAGGTTATTTTAAAATTAGATCTTCAAAGCCGTTGGTGCTATAACTTTGAGAAGCTTGATTTGCATCCACATAGGTTACATACCCATCTACATCTTTTAAGGTTTCAAGCATTGCTTTTGCTTTTTCAAAACCCATGGCCATACATGCAGTAGCATAGGCATCTGCCAGGGCGCAGGTTGGAGCAATTATAGTTGCACTTGTTACATTATTTTGCTCTGCAAGTCCTGTTAAGGGGTTTATAGTGTGCACATACTTTTTACCTGTAGTATCATCAATGCGGTATTTTCTATAATTTCCAGAACCTGCCAATCCACGATCTTGAAGGGTGAAATAAACAACTGCTTTTCTATTATCAACCTGGGATACAATAGCCTCCACCGCGCTCGTCCATGGTCTGTTTTTTGAAATATTTATTCCTTTGGCTAATACCTCACCTCCTAGCTCAATGATATAATCTGTAATATTATTACTGCTTAGCATATTGCCCAAGCAGTCAATACCGTAACCTTTTGCTACCGCATTAAAGTCTAGATAGATATTTGGGTTGTCTTTATGGACAGTGCCATTTTTTTTAATAGAGGCTTTATTAAAACCTACCAATGCGCTAACACTATCTAGTACCTTGGCGTTAATAGTTTCATGATAAGGGGTGTCTCCAAAGCCGTATAAATTTCGCAAACTACCAACTGTAGGGTCAAAATACCCTAAAGAATTTTTATGTACTATTTCAGATATTTGCCACACGTCTTTAAACAGAGCATCTACTACAATGGTACTATCTCCCCTATTAATTTTTGAAATATCACTTTGGTAGATATAGGTACTCATAGACTTGTTGACCCTATAAAGTACAGAGTCTATTTGCTTTTGAGCATCAAAACTTGAAGTGGTAAAATACTGTATGGTATAGGTGGTGCCAAAGGCATTACCCTGAAGTACTTTTTTTTCTAAAGAGTCTTCGTTTTTACAGCCAGCAAAAATGATAAATACTAAGAAAGCTACTATTTTTTTCATGTGATTTCTTGTAAGCCTTTATAAACCATTGTGTACTCTTGATCTTTTAATACCGGTTTTGCGTAATCTTTGCCATGACCAAGACCTACTCCGGCATAATATGTTTTGGCCTCAAACCCATTGGCATGCTCTTTTATGGTTTGCATAAATACAGGATCATACTCGTTGGCATCATCAGGATAGTGAGACACCCGCACAATCACAAAATGTAAGTCTTTATTTTTTAAACCTACAAACTGAGGATCTTTACCAATTTTACTATTAACACCCAAAAACTCAAATCCCTGAGATTTCATGTCCTCTCCTACAATATTCATGGCAAGGTTGTGCAATTCTTGTTTGGTAAGTGGCAGAGACATTAGATTTTAAAGTAATTGGTTTGTCATAACAAAAATACGCTAATATGGCTAATCTTGTTGGCAATCAAAAGAAATAACTTAATAATATGTAACACTTTTAAAAGAAACCATAAAGGCAACTATTTAAAAGAAACAGCAGGAAGTATAATTGTTTGAAGAGTTGCTTTAGTTTTTTCTAAAAAGACGATAAAGCAAAATTAGACCAAAAAGTGATAAAACTAATATATAAATGAAATTTGCAGAACTCAAAAAAGAAGTAAGTGGTTCAATGGAATTAATATTTTCATTATTATTCACAATTTCTTCTGGGTAGAGATTAAAAGAAGTAGATAACATTATATTTTTAGTTAAGACTGGAATTTCCATTTTGTGCTGCTGCATTAAAAAAGATGCTCCATTATTTGAACTTTGTTGAGAATAAGAACACAAAGTAATAGAGAACAAAAAAAAGTTACTAAAATAGTTCGCATAAAACATTAAATTTAAGAACACGAATATCAAGAAAAGAAAAGGAATTGCCTAAAAATAGCTGTAACAAAGAGTAACAAGGAGTAACGATTTGCTATAAGATGAGGTATAAGCTGCCTTTGTAGCAAATAAAATAAAATAAAAGTAATTAACTAGAACGTATTGTCTTCTATAGTGTTAAAAGTAAGGTCTCTAAACAAGCACCTTGTTTGAGGTTGAGCTTAGCTCTTGTGCGCTGTCTTGTTACTCTAATACTAGCACGGCCTACACCAAGCATGGCAGCCATTTCTTTGTCAGACATAGAAAGATAGCTAAGACAGCAAAAACGAACCTCTGCTTTGGTAAGCTTAGGATATTGCTGCTTTAAATACATCACAAAACTAGGATGTACCTTATTAAAATACTGGAGAAACTCCCTCCAGTTTGCATCTGTAAGTATTACTTTTTCAGTTAGTGCTTTTTGTTGTGTTTCTGTAATATATACTTTTAATTGTGATGTAGCATCCTCAAGTTCTCCTGTTAGTTTCGCGTTTGCTAAAGCCAGGCTTTTTTCTTTTAATTTTTTATTAGCACGATAGTTTAGAAACAATAACATCAATATCACTAACCCAAACATACTAACCCCTATTATAATTAATACTATTTTTTCTGACAGCTCTTGATCTTGTTCTTTTTGTAAAAGTGTAATTTGCTTGGCGTTAAGATTAACTAATTTATCTGCTTCAAATCCAGAAAATTTATTGAACTCTAAATGTAATTTAATACTTATATCCTCTAAAGAATCATTGTAAAGAAGCGTATTGGTGGCATTGCCATTATAGGCAGACCATTTGGCCAATTGCCTATAAATAGGCTTCATTCTTCTCAACTCTTTAGACGATTTTGCGGCGCTATAAGCCTTTTTCATGAAAAGCTCAGACTTGACAACATCACCTAATGCT
>JABHYI010000145.1 GCA_018656255.1 Bacteroidota bacterium | reverse complement strand
GGTATGAGGATTGTTGCTCACTCTCCATCTCACCCAAAGGGTAGGGGTCATCAAGACCCATGACTACTTGTTGGGATCCTTGATTTCTAACTAGTAACTCAAGACCTCCGGTATCATGTACCAGTGTGTCAAAGAAAATATTTTTATGTCCTACAGATTTTCTTGGATGTTCTTTCCCTTCAAATAAATCTGGTCTTCCATCAAAGCCTTGTATGCGTCTTCCTAAATTCATTTGTGCTAATTGCCCACCATGGGCGAAGCAAGTACGCATGTTTGGAAATTTATCTGCATACCCATTGAGTGTTAAAAAGTGATAGGCATCTGCACATTGTGCAAGCATCCATATTAAATGAAAACGCCAAGAGGTATTCTCTAGTTTAATGAACTTTTCTCCATCATAAGGATGTATTTCAATAGCTAGGTTGTATTTATTGGCCAGCTCAAATATGGGTTCGTTTTCTTCATCAAAAATACATCGCCAAGTGCCAATGGTGTCCATGTAATGGGTTGGCAGGCATAATAACTGCATCCCTAATTCTTCTACACAGCGTTCAATCTCCCAACAAGCACCTCTTACAAAACCTGGGTGTACTACAAATCCAGTGGTAAATTTTGATGGATGGTCTTTTTGTACCTTGGCATTAAAATCATTCTGAAAACGCAATGCTTGTTTCATTTCCTCTACACGTAGGCCATTTCCGTAGAGCTGAGAAAGATTAAGCACCACTGCGTGATCAATCTTATTGTGCTCCATCCACGCCAGTTTTTCGTCTAAGAAAAAACTAGAATCTGTCACTGGGCGGCTCCAGTCTTTCTGCAACATAAATTTTCGGTCTTTATCTACCCAAAATATACCTTTGTCTTTCATAAACTGAGGAATGTCCTCTGGATATGGAAGTAGGTGTGAATGACCGTTAATGCGTAGTTTTCTTTTGCTCATGATCGCGTGTGTGAGAAATTATTTTGATAGGTTCAAGTTACAAACTTTTTGTTCTCCCACCATCAACAGGTAAATTAATACCATTAATATAACCAGCAGCAGGGCTCGCTAAAAATGCAATTGCATCTGCAACTTCCTTTGGTTCTGCAAAACGCTTGGCAGGAACAATACTTTTCATAAAAGCAGTAGCTTTTTCCTGTGAGCCATCAAAACGCTTGGCGGCATTACTAATAATACTAGCCAATCTATCTGTTGCGGTAAAACCTGGTAATACATTGTTAACAGTAATACCATATTGCCCAAGTTCATTAGCCATTGTTTTACTCCAACTAGCTACAGCCCCTCGAACGGTGTTACTAACTCCCAAACCATCAATAGGTTGTTTGACAGAGGTAGAAATTACATTTATAATACGTCCATACCCGTCTTGTTTCATTGCTGGAACCAACCCTTGCACTAAGATTTGATTGCATTCTAGGTGCATGGAAAAAGCGTTTATAAACTCTGAGGTATCTGCACTAAAAATAGGTCCGCCTTTTGGACCTCCTGTATTGTTTAATAAAATATGATAGTTTGTTTTTGATACCGCCGCAGTTACTTGCTCTTTCAATTGTGCTGGATTTGTAAAATCTGCTACCAAGTATGTATGTGTTTGATTGTCTTGTGATGGCAGTAGGGCAAGTGTTGCTTGAAGCTTCTGCTTATTTCTAGCTACTAGCGTAATGCTTGCTCCCATAGCGGCCATTTGTATTGCTGTGGCTTTTCCTATGCCTGCTGTGGCTCCACAGATCATGGCATTTTTATTTTTTAAATCTAAATTCATAGTCTTTATGGTATCTCTGGTGTTATATGTTCAATTATATATTTCCTTGATAAGAAATACAAACGTTTTTTGCTTCTGTGAAAAAATTCAAGGCCTCAAAGCCACCTTCTCTTCCTACTCCACTTTGTTTAACCCCACCAAAGGGTGTTCGCAAATCTCGGTTAAGCCATGTGTTTACCCAAACAATTCCTGCTTGAATATCATTAGAGAGGCGCATGGTTCTGTCAATATTACTAGTCCAAAGGGTTGCCGATAGGCCGTATTTTACATCATTTGCAAGTTTTAGGGCTTCTGTCTCTGTTTTAAACGACATGAGGGTAACCACTGGGCCAAAAATTTCTTCTTGGTTTACACGGCATTGGTTGTCTTGTATTTCAATTACCGTAGGTTGCAAATAATACCCCTTTTCACTACCCGCAACATTTACAGGCTTACCTCCATATAAAATAGTTCCATTTTCCTGCTTGGCTATTTCAATGTAAGATTGTACTTTCTCCATATGAGATTTTGACACAAGCGCACCAATATTGGTGTCTGTATCAAAGGGATTGCCCACCTTTAATGCAGCAACTTTGGCTACAAAGTCTTTTTTAAATTGTTCAAAAATTGTTTCCTCTACATATATTCTGCTACCACACAAACATATTTGTCCTTGGTTAGCAAAAGAAGATTTTACGGTTACCGAAAGCATTTTTTCATAATCACAATCTGCAAAGATGAGGTTGGGGTTTTTCCCACCTAGCTCTAAGGAAAGCTTTTTAAACATAGGAGCTGCAGTCCTGGCTATATGCGCTCCAGTTTGGGTGCCACCTGTAAAAGATATTGCTTTAATATCTGGGTGGGCTACAATGGCCTGCCCTGTGGAAGGGCCAGTCCCGTGTACAATGTTTAATACACCAGGAGGAAGACCCGCCTTGGTGCATATATCACCTAGCATGTAGGCTGTCATGGGAGTTACCT
>JABHYI010000130.1 GCA_018656255.1 Bacteroidota bacterium | reverse complement strand
TAAACTCATAATACGCGTCTACATAGCCAACTTCAACATTTGGTACGGCTTTTTTAAACTCATGGATATGAGTTATAAGCTCAGTTTCTGAAAGGTCTCCCCTATACATCACTTCATTACCAACAGCAGCTATATCTACAAACCCATCTTTACTGAGTTGGATAAGGGCTTTGATTTCCTTTTCGTTAATGATTTTATCATCACCTAGCCATGCACCAACAAGTGTTTTTAGTCCATACTCTTTGGCCAGTTTAGGAATCATATCATTACCCTCAGTGCACGAAAAACTTCGTATCCACTTGGTGTAAGGGGCTATAATTTCAAGACGTCTTCTAATTTGAGCCTCCGTTATCAAATCGCCAGGCTTTTGCCCTTCCCCATAAGGACTAAAACACAAACCATGCATGCCGTTTTCAAGAACAGTGCTGGAAAGATTTTGAAGTTGCTCAGCGTTAAACTCTGAATAATTTACACCTATTAAAGAGTGTTTTTTTTCTTTTCTGAATGACATTAATTACTTTTTAGTATAGTTGTTTCTTTTTTTGTTTCACTTTTTCTTTTGGCCAAAATAGCCGAAATTTCTTTAGATTTTTCCTCAGTAATGCTGTAATTGCGCATTACAAACATTGCCAAGATGGTTCCTCCCATTGGGAAAAAGCAGAAGAACGCATGCAAGCCTTCTACTGCAGATTGCTGATCTATGGCAGCAAGATCAGGATTAAAACCTACTACCGTTATAATTACTCCACTAAGGGCGCCTGCAATACCAAAACCAACCTTTACCATCCACCAGTAGATGGCTCCAAATATACCTTCTCTTCGTTTTCCTGTATTAATTTCATCAATATCAATCACATCTGCTGTCATAGACATCATAATGGTAAATAAACTTCCAATCCCAAAAGAGAAAAACGGCAATGCTATGATATACATCCATGGTTTTCCTGGAATAAATAAAAAGTATAACAATATGTATCCCACAAGTGAGATAGACTGAGATATCATAAAAGCTTTTTTCTTACCCATTTTTTTTGACATCCAAGCAACCGTAGGTATCACAATAAAGGTGGTACCCAAAGCGCCCAAACACCCAAACATAGATACCCAAATACCACTCGCACCGGCGTCTCCGTTAAATAATTTGTAAACAATCACAAAAAAGGTTAGTGCTGCAACGGTGTTAAAAGCATTAAATATTAAAAATGTTGCTCCGCATAATTTTCTAAACTCTTTTATTTTAAATGCCTCAGAAAAACTTTCAAAAATCTTTTTTAAGCTATTTCCTATGTTGGCAGTATTTAAAGGCTCATAATCTTCCTCTAAAGTAGATTTACTCTTTATAAATATAGCAGGCACAATAGCACATAGGGCACATGGTATGGCAACCCAAATGGCTAGTTCACGAACGGCAACATCTGCAGATTCAAACCAGTTTTGGTCATACATAATGATCCAAAACAAAGGAGCAATTACCCATGCCCATTGACCAATCCATTGGGAGATTGCCATGATATTTGTTCTTTCGTGAAAATCATCGCTCATTTCATACCCCATAGCCACATAGGGAACACTAAAAATGGTAAGTCCTACATAAAACACCAAAGACCATAAAAAGAAATACCAAAAATTATATTCTACACCATCAATCTTATAAAGTTGCCACATAAAAATATAGGCAAGCCCCATAATTATCCCTCCAATAATCACGTATTGACGACGTCTTCCCCATCTAGATTTTGTGTTGTCTGATATAAATCCCATGATAGGATCTAGAAAAGCATCAAAAATTCTTGGAAAAAGAAATACCAAAGACCACATCCATCCAGAAAACCCAAGGTCCTCCACCAAAACGATCATAAATATTCCCAGAATAGCTGGAAACATTTGATTGGCCAACATACCAAAGCCAAAAGCAATCTTCTGGCCCATTGGGATTTTGTTGGTTTTAATTGAACTATTCATATTCTTATTTTTTAGTTAGTAATCAATATTGTTTGAAGAGCCTGTGGGCTAATCAAAATTTGTTTGGTTGTCATGGCTGTTTTTAATTCAAAAGATTTTGGCTTGAAACCTTCATTGAAAATCACAACAGCAATTGATCCATCTGGGTTTTGAGAGGCTGTTACCATTAAATCTGTATCACTAGATTCTGCGCCAATAACTACTGCTCCTGGCCTAATAAATTTGCTAAAATGAGACATGACATAGTACAGCGGGGTAAGGTAAACTTCGTCTTGTGCTGGGTCTACAATTATTGGCGCTACACACCAATTTTTAAACCAGTTAGGCCCTCCTTGTCTGTCTAGAACCATATTCCAATCAACCCAACCGTCAACCCAGTTATTTAGACAGCCAATAATATCTCTGGCATAACGATTAACAGGAGCGTATTTAGGGTGTAAGTACTTTTTTTCAGCCTCACGCCAATCATAACCCCAGTCAGTGGCTTCTTTAGACCAGTACCAAGCATCGTCCTTCCAGGCTGGTACCTCAGAGTCTATACATGCCTCAGACTGAATTAAATATTTATTGGGTGCTTTATAGTGTGCATACTCCAACTCCTTAGGGAAATAGTCATAGGTGCTTTCATACCAATGAACAGCGGTTCCGTCAAAATATTTTGAACTCGCCTGGTCTTTAAACATGACATCAACCCACTGTTTAAGATCGCCTCTATTTTGGTCAAAGCCTAGTATAACCAAATCTTGCTGTCTATTAGCCTCGAGGGTAGGGCCAAGATAGTTTTGTACAAAATGTGTCATCTCCTGGGGAGAAAAAACCATGCTTTCCCAGTTATCTCCATTTCCCATGGGTTCGTTTTCAACTGTAAAACCCCAAATGTCGATGCCCTGAGCTTTGTAGGCATCTGCATATTTAGAGAAAAACAACGCCCAGGTTTGGTAATACTCTGGCTTTAATTTTCCGCCAACCCAAGAATTATTATCTTTCATCCACGGAGCGGCAGTCCATGGCGATGCAAAAAGTTTGAATCCATCCTTGGAAGCAGCTTGTGCTGCCTTTATCATAGGAATCAGATCGTCTTTGTCATGGGCTATAGAAAAGTGCTCAAGTTGGGTATCATCTTCTACCTCTGTGTACGAATAGTTACTTAAAGAGAAATCACATGAATTCATGTGTGTTCGCGTCAAAGAATAGGCAGCTCCTTTCTCAGAAAAATAGGCATTGATTATTTGATCGCTTTTTTCAGGACTTAATTTATTTAAAACAGTGGCGGAAGACTCGGTAAAGGCCCCACCAAATCCTGTAATTACTTGTCGCTTTTCTTTTGGGTTTATAGTAATTTTAGAAACTACCTCCCCCTTTGAGAAGACCTCCAGTGGAGTCAATTTATGGCCCGCAGCAGATGTTTCATAAACTTGTATCATCACTTCTTTTTTTGAGGCACACGAGGTTAGAAACAAGGCTATAACAAATAAAAAAACAGGAAAAATTAGTATTGTTTTTCGCATCATGAACAGATTAATCTTCTAGTGTATTATAAAACTTTTTAAGCACATTAAAAGCCTTTTTCTTATGGCGATTAACGTCTAAAACTCCCCAATATTCTTCGTTAGCAGTTCCGTCATAAGGGACCCCACTACTCTCTGGAGCCCAGCCACCAACATCTTGACTTTCGGGGCTTCCTGCCTTCCATAACTCATCTG
Source organism: Bacteroidota bacterium (assembly GCA_018656255.1). Taxonomy (GTDB): domain Bacteria; phylum Bacteroidota; class Bacteroidia; order Flavobacteriales; family Flavobacteriaceae; genus Patiriisocius. The sequence goes on along the minus strand of JABHYI010000130.1, from coordinate 5,158 downwards.
TAAAAGAAAATACTAAGACACCAGTATTAATGGTTTTATACTCAAAAACGTCGTTCAAAATATTGGTTAGTGCCTGGGCTTGCGCCTCTTGATTATCTCCTTTACTAAATCCATAGTTAGCAATGGTCATGTAACTATCGCTGCCAGCCTCTGAGAGGTACATTGGCTTATCACTTATCTGTGACCACTGATTAAATATAGCTTCTGGATTATCCCAACGATACACATTTAAACCCCATAAATCGATATTGGTTGTAGCCGCTAATACATCACTATTTGGAAGCTCACCATGGGCGCTAGCAACAGGATGATTGGAGTCATTTTGATGAATCGCATCGGCTGCATTTTGCAAACTAGTGTACCAGTTTTTAATATCACCATCAAACCACTCTGGATGGTAGTTATATTCATTGCCAAGCTCCCACAATAATATTGCTTTATGATTTTTATAGCTATTTACATAGTCTAAGTAAGATCCTGATACGATATCAAAATAGCCGTCTTGATTGTAACCAAAACTTGTAATTACTTTAATCCCTGCAGCAGCTATCTTATCCAAAACAGAAACATCATCAATAGGACTGTAAACACGAATGGTGTTTATACCCGCTTCATTCATTAGAGCAAGGTCAAGATCGATGTTGGTAAAATCTCTTTCAACACGCCCTTTTTTAACGGGGTTATAACAAATTCCCTTGATAAAATAGGGTGTTTGGTTAACTAGTAATTGCCTGTCTTTGATAGAAACAACTTCAGTATCCTCAAATGCTAAAAAGCTAAAGGGAAGGATTAAAACCAAGAGTATTAATATATATTTCATTTTTTTAATTTTGGTAATTTAACGGTGTTGAACATCCTCTCAAACTCTCCGTTGAAGGATTTTTTAAGGGGTTTTCCATCACGAGTTAATCCCTCAAAAACTCCTAAATCAAAAGACTCCCAAAGGGCATATTTAAGAGTTCCCTCAACATCAATTAGTCCGAAATGATTTTCAGACCCTAAGGGATGAGCGGCATCTTTCCAAGGTTCATCAAAAGCCTCAAAATAAAAACAACTAACTCCATTGGCCTTGGTCCAGTCAGCCATTTTTTGGTAATACAGTGCTTGCTTATATTGATCAGCGGCCTTAGTCCCTAGTGGCCCATATAAATCACTTGATACGGTAGCCCATCCTGTTTCTCCAATGTGAATAGGCTTTTCAACCCCAAGGCTCTCTAAATAACTTTCAACGCCTTGGTACTGAGATATGGCATAATCTACCGCGCTTTGAACAGCCAGTTCAATACGGGCTTTTGCCTGTAGGTGGCTGGTGTTTTTTTGACTCTCTACCCAAAAATTGGAATTATGATGTGTATCGTGAAAGGGATAGGTATGCAGTGAAATATAATCTACCGCTTTAATTAAGGCGGTTAAATCTTCGTTGTGATAGGCCGCATCCCCTCCACCCCAGGATGCAAAATTATCTGAACTGGTAATCCACAATGATTTAGGAAGATTGCCTTTTGCTTTTTGGGTTTGTAAATAGCTAACCCATTTTAAAATCACTGCAGGTCTTACAAAATAGGAGGTTGCCCAGTGCACCATAGCCTCATTTCCAACAGAAATGATTTTTACAATATCAGGGTACTGGTTTGCAAGTGTAATTGCTTTGGTTATTTCTGAATTGTTGTTTTCTTGGTCTTCAATATCGTGATTGGGCTGGTTTTGTGACCAAGCTCCCTGGCAATCTATCCAAGCACCAAGCATCACATACATTTCAAAACCAGCTTCCTGAGATTTTAAAGCCCGAATTGCTTTTAAAATATTTGACGCTTGATCTAGCTGTAAATTATACGTGCGTATGACTTTGATTCCTAGGGCTGACAAAATCTTTAGGTCTTCTTTAATCTGAGATAGTGAAGGCTGATCCTCTCTTGTTAAGGTCCTATAGCCACCATAGGAAATCGCCTTATAATCAGGGTGCCCTAAAAATTCAGCGGCTGATTTATTTTTATTTATAGAATTTTCATTCATATTTCTTTCTTTACAAGATCCCATACCAAGAACTAAAGTAAAAATTAACACGTGTCTTAGTAGGGGTCTTGAATATTTCATATTAAGCTTTAACAACAGATATGACTAGCTTCTCTATTTCTCCACCTCTATTAAAGAGCATTTGGCTCGTTTGAACATCTAGAGACTTACCTTTAAAAGAAGAGATGCTTCCATTAGTTAAAAATACGTTAATAGCCGCCTGAGACGCTTTCTGATAAATTACAGGCACTTGACAGTACGTAAAACCAAGAGACCCTACCTCAAGGTCTATACGACACTTTTCTTTAGCTAGGTTAATGTAATTAAACACTTCTTTAGTTGTTAAAAACTCATCGGCTCTAAGTATCTCTGGATTAAATTCAACAGCACCATTACGCACTTTTACTCCTAATTCTCCAAATCTACTCAAGACGTCTTCCTTTACTTGTCCAGTCATACCTGGCTGCTGTGCACCTTTACCACCAGGAGTATGCGAGTAAGCATCGGTAGGAAACGCCCCGTATAGCTCTGGTGATTTATGAACTCCAATTCCTGCATTAATTTCAAAATAGTGATCGTACAATCTACCTATACGTTTTTTATCTTCTGATTCATAAAGCGCTTTTTGAGTCACCTCATACACCGCTAATAATAACTTAGAGACCATATGCCAGTAAATAGACCCTAAACCTTCATATCCAAAGAAAGTTCCCGATCTTCCTGTAAATGATTTATGGTCAAATACAGATTCAAAAATAGCAAGCACCTTTTTAGAGTCTTTCTCCACAAGGGGTGCATACAACTGTGAAAGGCTACTCAAGGCTACCTTTACTGAATCAGCATTATTGAAACTACCATTAAAGTGGTAATGGCCATTCCCGTCTTGATTGATTAATTGGGTATTCCCATCTGCAATAAGTTGACTGAGTAATTCAGAAGAAGTAACATCTGGGGCTGCAATCGTATTTTTATGAACAAACTTAGGAAGTTCTTTGTTTGGATATAAAATATAACTGTACTGATCTTCTCTGAATAACGGACTATTTTTAAGACCGTCTAAAACATCTAAACTCTCTTTAGTGGATAAGTAACCAGAACTCAATACCGCTACTTGCCCCTCTAACATTTCAGGTAAATGAGAAATAGAAACGGAATTATGCTCCGTTACGGTCATTAAATTATAGGAATGAAATAAGTTATCAGCTCTTTTATTGGCTTCAATAGAGTGCTCTAAGTAATCAAGGGCAGTGCTAGTAAATTCTAACAAGGACACCTTAGAAACGGCTGTTTTATAGCCTGAAAATTTTTGGTCGTAAATCTGTGTTCTATAGTCACTCGCTGCTTGCCCTAGGCCGTCTAAGACTTGCTTTCGGTTTTCATCGGTAAAAGGGCCTTCAAGCAATTGTTTGTGGGCTAGCAAGGTTTGAGATACTTTGTTGAAAAACGCTAACAGCTCATTGGATATTTCAAACTCACTGGTAGTGTCTTGATCTAATACTTTAGTAAAGAATTTTAAAAAGCGTCTCAAGTAATACAAAGTCACCATAGAAACTCCATTTCCTACAAGAGCATTATTTGCATCGTTCCACTCTGGGCGTTGGGTATTCATCCAAATACCTCCTTCTGGAATAAAGTTTGACATTTTTGCCAGTACGGTGGCTAGTATTTTCTCTACAAAATTAACCTTGTAAATAAAGGCGGTTGTGTCTCTAAGTAAGGCACCATCAACACCAATTTCGTTTCTTTTGAATTGTATATTTTCTTCCCTTTCAAAATCAAAATCTATCGTGTTTTTTGGATCTTTCAAAATTGACTCGTAAGGCTTGATCTTGTAAGGAACATTGGCATAGACAAACAAATCTTGAGAGAAATAGGTCGCCAATTTACTTGGGTAATAAGCTTCCATAAACTCAAGAAACTTGAGTAAATATATGATTTGGTGATCCCCCCAATAACCAATGTAAGACCACGGATTGTCCGGCTCAATTGTTTCCCAATCAAATCCATACTTTGTAACACGGTACGGGTTGTAACCCTCAAAAGTAGTCGCGTTTAAAAACTTATGAATCATCCCTTCCATAAATTCTGGATAGGAATGCGCTAAAGCTTCCCAGTTTTGGAAAATATCACGCCAGTTTCCTTGATAATCTAGTATTTTAGAGCCATCATTTTCGTTTCTGGTGTTTATAGAAAACTTGTTCCAAGGACGGCTTGGATCGCCATGGCGACGACTAAATTTTAAAGGCAAATATTCACAACAAAGACGTTTAAAGTTTTTATCGGTATCGTCTTGGTATAAAGCCTTTAAGTCCTGGAGTTTAAAAAGTGCTGGTAAGGCATTTAATACAGCCTCTTTGTGACGGTATACTTTTTTGTTTAGCTTTTCGATGTAAGAAACGAAATCTTCTTTTTCGATTTGATAATTATCATCAAAGATTCCTCCACGCATGATATTAAACATGGTATTTGAAAAGTGACGAACATTGCGAAGTCCATCTGCCGTTTTTTGAAGTCCATCAGAGGCCGCAACGAGCTCAGTTAGGTGTTCAGAACCTAACTCAACATCGGTAAGAATTTTCGATTTTAAATCTAAATTAGTATTCATCTCAGATGTAATGGAGACTACATCTGAAATGCTTTGATTGACATCAGCCACCAACAACCACTCTTTTGATTGTTGTGGTTCTAGGGATACTTCTGAATTTAGAAAATAGGCTCCCTTTTCGGCTTTGACATCCGTTTCTTGTGAGACTTGTTGTCCTCTTCTGAAAGTGTCTAGCTGCAAAGAAGATAAAAGAATCTTTGGGTTGTCAAGGCCAATAGACCAGGCAACATTAGATTTTAAAGCCTCACTGGGTTCCGCTTTATCAACGATAATGGCGCTCAATGCAAAGACAGCAAGTGAGGACCCCGCTACAAGTTCGGTTCTTTTGTAAGCATCTACCAGATTACTAGTACTATTTTGAAGAGCTTGCTCAATGCCGAATGGTAATACATTTTGAATTCCATCAATAAATTGAACTTTAACCTGTGAGGTCCCTGCATTGGAAAGCAAAGACTTTCTAACAAACCCATAACGATCTGTGGAGTTCCATTCATAAGTGAAACTGATTTCTAAGTCATGGTTAAATTCTTCAAATATCAC
>JABHYI010000142.1 GCA_018656255.1 Bacteroidota bacterium | reverse complement strand
TCATTTTATCTTTACAGGCAGCAAGTGTGGTAATACTAATTACCGCCGTTGCGGCTCCAGAGCCATACAAAGCACTTGAGGCTCCTTTTATTACCTCTATACGCTCTATAGTTTGCGGAGGAATTAAACGTAAATCATAGTCATTGGCAATAGATGAGGGGTCATTAACGGCAACGCCATCAACAACAATAAGCACCTGTCTGTTTCTTCCTCCACGAACATAATAGCCTAAGTTTTGCCCATCGTTACTGCGGCTTCCGTTAATTTCAAAACCAGCAATTTGATTTAAAACCTGAGCCACAGATTGCCCTTGGGAATTATTAAGTTGTGCTCTTGTAATAGTGGTTACTACCTTACCGCTATTCTTTTTAGGAATATTGATTTTTGTGGTAATCATTACAGAGTCTAAAGCTTCTGTTTTTTGTGATTGTTGTGCCGTAAGTATGCTCGTTGCGCATAGTGATAAGGCGAGTACTAATTTTTTCATAGACTGTTTATTATCGGTCAAGGCCGAAATATTACATTAATAAATAAATTAGGAAAAAATAAGGTACAGAATAGCCATAGCAATGGCTACACCATACAATCCTTTATCCCGAAGGTTTGTTATGATGAATATGGCAGGTCTCCTGGCTTGTCTTTGTGTCACCTTCCCATTTACGATTGTAAACAGTGGTTTAAGAAAACACGATCCAAAAAAATGGATGACTTACAGTTGCGGGAACAGCTTTTGTATTTCACAAAATTCCCTTTTAATGATACGAAATGTACCAACCAAAATTCTAGGCGAAAATAGCGCTAATTTTTAAATACAACCCTAATCCATTAATAATTAAAATACTCAATTGATAATTGTTTCACTACTTTTGTTTTTTGAAAAACAAACAATGAGCGGTTCTTCTCTTTTTAAATTTTTAGCTACAGCTTTTCTTAGTATTGTGCTATTGGTTTGTTGCAAACAACCAACAACTAAGCAAGAAAATACCCCTGAGTCTAATGGTGTTAAGTATGCAACAGGTTTTACAATATCAGAGCTAGAAAACTTCACCGTTATTAGTATCGTTAATCTGGAATCTAATACCAAAAAGCCGCTTAGATATGCGCTGGCAGAAAAGGATGTTGTTATCAAAAACCCAGATAGCTATGATGCTGTGCTGCGCATACCATTAAATAAAATAGTGGTTACCTCTACCACACATATTCCTTCTTTGGAAGCCCTTGGCGAAGAAAATAGTCTGGTTGGTTTTCCTAATTTAAAATATATTTCTTCAAAAAAAACACGTGATAATATTTCAGAAGGTAGGGTCAAAGAACTTGGTAACAACCAAGATATAAATACAGAGGTATTACTAGAGTTAGCCCCAGATGTTGTTGTGGGTTTTACCTTAGAGGAAAATAACAAGAGTCTGCAAATTATAAAAAATACAGGTATACCAGTTCTTATCAATGCAGATTGGAAAGAAACACATCCTCTTGGAAAAGCAGAATGGATTAAATTTTTTGGAGCACTGTACAACAAAACCCAGCAAGCAGATAGTATCTTCAACACCATTGAAACCAACTATAACCAGGCAAAAAAAATAGCTCAAAACACAACATTAAAACCAACAGTTATAAGCGGCGCGATGTATAAAGATATCTGGTACATGCCAAAGGGAGATAGCTGGGCAGCTCGTTTTATTCAGGACGCCAATGGAGACTATCTCTGGAAAGATACTAAGGGTACTGGCAGTATTGCCTTAAATATAGAAAGTGTTCTAGAAAAAGGCCAACAAGCAGACTTTTGGATAGGCCCAGGACAATTTACCGCCCAAGAGCAAATGCTAGATTTTAATACCGTTTATGGAGAATTTGATGCCTTTAAAAACAACAACATATTCTCTTTTACCAATAAAAAAGGAGCCTCTGGCGGCGTTATATATTATGAATTGGCCCCCAATAGGCCAGATTTGGTGTTAAAAGATATCATAAGCATATTGCATCCAACACTATTAAAGGACTATCAACCTCATTTCTTTGAAGCCGTAAAATGATGCTGCAAAAAACATATATCCGTTTTTTTATACTACTTAGTGTACTGCTGGTAGTATTGGTGTGTGTTAATATTAGTTTAGGTTCTGTGGATATTCCTACCTTAGAAGTTTTTGAGAGTATTGTAGGTTCATCTAGTAAAAGTTCTTGGCAATATATCATAACAAATTATAGAATACCAAAAGCAATTACAGCTATTATTGCTGGAGGTGGTTTGGCTATTTCTGGACTATTGATGCAAACACTTTTTAGAAACCCACTTGCAGGGCCTTTTGTTCTTGGCCTTAGTAGTGGCGCTAGTTTGGGTGTGGCTATATTAATTTTAGGCGCTGGGGTAATTTCAGGAATCTTTGGCACTTTTTTACTCGGGCCTTGGAGTCTAGTAATTGCAAGCGCACTAGGTAGTTTTTTGGTTTTACTTGCAGTGCTGGCGGTCACCCTAAAGGTTAAAGACACCATGGCAATTCTTATTATTGGGCTTATGTTTGGCGCTCTTACAGGAGCGCTTGTAGCGGTACTTTCTTATTTTAGTGATGCAGAACAGTTACAACAATTCGTATTTTGGTCTTTCGGGTCTTTGGGTAATCAAACATGGCAAGGTATCTCTATTCTCTCCTTCTGCTTTTTTATAGGCTTGCTGCTAAGTATCTACAGTGCAAAGTCACTAAATGCATTACTTTTGGGAGAAAACTATGCAAAAAGCATGGGGCTCAAAATAAAGAAGAACATGCTACTACTAATTTTAGCCACTAGCATACTAGCTGGTGGTATAACCGCCTTTGTGGGTCCTATTGCTTTTATTGGTCTGGCAGTGCCTCACCTAACAAGACAATTTATAAAAACATCCAATCATTTTGTGTTAATTCCTGCAGTAGCAATAAGTGGCGCTATTTTAATGCTTGTTTGTGACACCATAGCCCAGTTACCAGGCACAGTATATACTTTGCCCATTAATGCAATTACTTCACTCATTGGAGCGCCTGTTGTTATTTGGTTATTGGTGCGTAAAAGAAAACTTATTTTTTAATGGACAGTTTCTCTCAACATACCGTTATTAGTTGCCAAGATCTTAGCATTGGGTATAAAAACAAAAAGAAGGTAGCTGTTATTGCAAGTGCTGTTGGTTTTTCTATCACTCAAGGTACCCTTGTTGCCCTAGTAGGAAG